>DGBM01000260.1:16743-28491 GCA_002384765.1 Demequinaceae bacterium UBA4004 | reverse complement strand
TGTTGCAGGTCGCCCAGCGGACCTCGGCGCCCAGCGCCACCAGCGTCTCGATCAGCACCGCGGTCCGGATCGTCATGTGCAGCGATCCGGTGATGCGGGCGCCCTTGAGCGGCTGCGCCTGTCCAAACTCCTCTCGAAGCGCCATCAACCCCGGCATCTCGACGTGCGCGAGGCGTATCTGGTGGCGACCGGATTCTGCGAGCGCCAGATCGGCGACGATGTAGTCGGTCACGTTACTCCTCGGTAGTAGTGGTCTTGCGAGCCATTGCGCCTTCGTGTCGCACGTCCGGCTCGCGGTAGATCAGTCGCGCAGCGGGAACCGCGGCGCGGATGCGTGTCCCCGCAGCGCGGACACTCAGCCCTCCCGAATGACAGCGAGCACGCGGTCGCGCACCCGTTCCATCACGTCCCGTTCGGCCGCCTCGACATTGAGCCTCAGCAGCGGTTCCGTGTTGGAACCACGCACGTTGAACCACCACAGCTCGCCTGCCGAGCCCCAGTGCGTGAACGTCAGGCCATCGAAGTCGTCGACCTCGACGCCCTCNNGGATCATACGTGGCCAGCAGGGTGGACAGGGGGGCGTCCGACTCGCCCAACGCCGCCAGCACGTGCATCGCCGCGAGCATGCCCGAGTCGGCGTAGTAGAAGTCCCTGAAATAGAAGTGCGCAGAGTGTTCTCCGCCAAAGACGGCGTTCACCTCCGCCATCTGCGCCTTGATGTTGGAGTGACCCACCTTGGAGCGCACGGGCTCTGCGCCGGCCGCCGACAGCTGCTCCGGCACCGCTCGCGAGGAGATGAGATTGTAAATCACCTTCGCGGTGCGCCCTGCAGCGGCCTCCCTGGCCGTCTCGCGAAGTCCCACCAGGCAGGTGATGGCGGAGGCGCGAACAATGTCGCCGCGCTCGTCGATGACGAAGCAGCGATCCGCATCACCGTCGAAGGCAAGGCCAATGTCGGCGCCGTGTTCCTTGACCGCCGCCTGGAGATCGCGCAGGTTCTCCTCCTCGAGCGGGTTGGCCTCGTGGTGGGGGAACGTGCCGTCGAGCTCGAAGTACAGCGGCACGATGTCGAGCGGCAGCTCCGGCAGCCCGGCGGCGGTCCCGAGCACGGCGGGAACCGTGTAGCCCCCCATGGCGTTGGCGGCGTCCACCACCACCTTGAGGCGGCGACCGTTCTCCAGCGGAACCAGGCTCCGCAGGAATCCGGCGTAGTCGGCAAGCATGTCGCGCTCCATGGCCACCCCCGCGGCGTCGGCCGCAGGCGGAGCGTCGACCAGGTAGCGGGAGGCAAGCGTGCGCACCAGACCGAGGCCGGTGTTCTCGCCCACGGCGCGCGCCCGCGACCGGCACATCTTCATGCCGTTGTACTCGGCGGGGTTGTGGCTCGCGGTGATCATGATGCCTGGCAGATCAAGCTTTCCGGAGGCGAAGTAGAGGCCATCCGTGGAGCACAGGCCGATGCGCGTGACGTTGACTCCCCGCCCCGTGAGGCCCTCGGTGACCGCGTCCGCCAACACGGGCGAGCTGTCGCGCATGTCGTAGCCGATCACGACGGTCTCCCCGCCCTCCGGCAACACCATCGCGTCGGCAAAGGCCGCGCCGATCGCCCGCGCCACGTCGAGGGTGAGGTCTTTGCCCACCACTCCGCGCACGTCGTAGGACTTGATGAGGCCGCTCAGGTCTGGTGGGTTCACGCAGGCAAGCCTACCGAGCGTCGGGCGTGCGCCGGGCCGCGCTAGACGTCCGATGCCACCACGCGCAGGTGACCGCGACGCGGCTCGGATGCCAAGGGCGG
The DNA here is from genome assembly GCA_002384765.1 of Demequinaceae bacterium UBA4004. The sequence goes on along the minus strand of DGBM01000260.1, from coordinate 26,696 downwards.
GCGCGGATCAGCAGACGCCGGCACCACCGGGCGGCCCGCCTCGCGCACTGCCTTCGCCAAGGCGTCGAGATCGTCGGGCGAAGGCCCGGGGTCGTCGTAGTCCTGTTGAATGTGGACCACGTTCCAGCCGCGCGGTGCGGTGAAACGCTCCGCGTGCGCCGCGCACAGGTCGTAACTGTGGGGCTCAGCCTCCGTCGCCAGCTGACCCACCACCACGGTGGAGTCCTCGTAGACGTAGGTGAGCGTCGCGACGGCAGGGCGAGCACACGCCGTCTTGGTGCACTGCCGGGTCGCCATCACAGCAGTGACGCTACCTCCCTGCGACGCGCCCGGGCCGTCACCACGCCGAGCGCGGCCGCGTCGGCGTGCGCCGACACGCGTTAAGGTCACCCCATGAGGCGAGACGCGCACGGACGCGGCCCCCGACGGCCGCTCCTGCCCTCCACGCTGCCTGGCTACCGCACACGCTCCGAAGTGTTCGACGAACTCGCGGCCGATGGATCGGAACGCCTCGCCAGGCGCTGGTCCGCACAGTGGGGTCGCGTCGAGTTTGGCGTCGAGGACGTGCCTCCCTCGGACCCCGCCCCGTGGGAGCAGGGCGTGCCACTCGGACGTGTGTTTCCCGGAGAATATGGGGCACCCACGCGGGTGGTGCTCTATCGACGTCCGCTCGAGCAACGAGCGTCGGCGGAGGAGTTGCCGGGACTGGTGCGTGACATCCTCGCCGAACAGGTCGGCCATCTGCTGTCGATGCGGCCCGACGAGGTCGATCCGGAGTACGGGGCGGTCGACTAGGCGAGTGCGTGTCGCCACCCGGCGGCGGGACCTTGCGGCAATACGTGCCGCCTGCACTGGACGTACAATGGCACAAGGTCCCCTGAGCAGTAGCGCGCTTGAGGCAAAGCGAAGCTGGAGAAATGGCGACCTTTGGTTTTCTGAGTTCCCTGCCACCGACACGATGCGGTCTGGCTACCTTCACTGACGCCCTGGCGGGCGCTATGGCTACGCGCTCTGACAACGCCATTGGAGTCAGAGTCGTGGACGCCCCCCAAGCCGACCTGCCGAACGCCGCACACGTCACGGTCGTGGCCACACTCGTCAACGGCGATCCTGCGAGCGTCGCTGCCGCAGCCACCTGCCTCAACGCCGCAGACGTCGCGGTCGTCCAACACGAATACGGAATCTACGGCGGTCCGGATGGCGACGAGGTGTTGGACCTCATGGCCCAGTTGCACGTGCCCATCATCGCCGTGCTGCACACCGTGCTCGACCGCCCCCACGCCCACCAGAAGCACGTGATTGAGGAGGTCATGCGGCGCGCCGATGTTTCGGTCGTCATGTCGCAGGCGGGCCTGGACCTCATCCGCGACACTTACGACGCCGACATCTCCCGGGTCGTGTTGATTCCGCACGGAGTAGCTCCCGTCACCGGGGTGCTCGAGACCAGCGAGGACGCCCCGATCGTTCTCACGTGGGGCATCATTGGCCCCGGTAAGGGCATCGAGTGGGGCATCAAGGCCATGGCCCACTTGTCGGACTTGTCCGCGCGTCCCACGTACCGAGTCGTGGGGAGCACCCACCCCAAGGTGCTGGCCCACGCAGGAGAGACCTATCGCACGAGCTTGATCGAAGGGGCCCGTCGGCTCGGCGTCGAAGGTACGGTCGAGTTCTACGGGGAGTACCTGACCCGGGAAGAGCTCTCCCGGCACGTTCGCGCCGCCTCGCTCGTGCTCCTCCCGTACGACTCCACCACGCAGGTCACGTCCGGCGTGCTCGCCGAGGCCGTCGCCAGCGGCATCCCGGTGGTTGCCACTGCCTTCCCGCATGCCGTCGAGTTGCTCGCCAACGGTGCGGGGATCGTGGTGCCGCACCGCGACCCGGTGGCGATGGCGAGGGCGATCCGTTGGATCCTCGCGCACCCAGACGATGCGCAAGAGATGTCCCGCGTCGGTATGGCATGGGGCGCTCAGACTCACTGGCCGGCCGTCGGCGCCCGCTATCGCGCGATCGCGAGCAAGATCGCCAAGGTGGCCGCGGCATGACGGCGGCCCCGCCCAAGAACAGCCTTGACGCACCCATACCGGTGTTACCGCCGAGCCATCTTGTCTACCTCAGCGACGCACGGGGAGTCTTCGAGCACGCGCAGGAAACCGAGCCGCGCGCCGAGCACGGCTATTGCCTCGACGACGTGGCCCGGGCGCTGTCTTTCGTGATCCGCGAGGTCGCGTGGGCGACCGAGCCCGCACCTCATCTCACGGGCCTTATCGACACCTATCTGAGTTTCATCGAGCACGCCATCACCAAGGGCGGCGCAGCGCACAATCGACTAGACACCCAGGGACAGTGGACGGACACCGCCGGCGGCGGCGACTGGTGGGGCCGAGCCGTCGGCGCGCTGGGCACCACTGCACACCTCTCGAAGGATCCGACTACCGTGGCCCGCGCCGTGCGCGTCTTTCGCAGGGCGGCCGCGTGGGAGACTCCGGACCTGCACGCGCAGCTTTTCGCCGCGGTGGGCGCAAGCGACGCCCTCGCGGCAGGCATCGACAGCGTGGCGGGAGTGTCCACCCGACTGACCAGACGTGCGGGCACCATGGTGGGACCCGCCGTCGACGCGGCCTGGCCGTGGCCCGAGCGGCGGCTGCGCTATGCCAACGGCGTCGTGCCCGAGGCGCTGATCGCCGGCGGGTGGGCTCTTCATGACGACACGATGTTCGAACGTGGGCTAACGCTGCTGAGTTTCTTGCTCGACACGTACACGGAAACCGGGCACCTGTCCCTGACGGGTGCTGCGGGCTGGGAGCCCGGAGAGCCCCGGCCACAGTTCGACCAGCAGCCCATCGAGGCCGCCATGTTCGCCGAAGCGTGCGCTCGAGCCTGGCAACTGACCGGCGACGACATCTGGCGTGAGGGCGTCAGGTCGGCATGGCGATGGTTCCTGGGGGACAACGACTCCTCGACTCCGATGGTCGACCTTGAGACTGGTGCTGGCTTCGATGGGCTGACACCCACGGGGCGCAACTCCAACCGGGGCGCGGAATCCACGCTGGCAGCGCTCACCACCCACCAGCTGGCTCGCCAGGTGGGGCTCGCCGAGGACATCCCGTGACCGTGACCGTCACCGACGCCGGCACCCAACTTGATCCAGACCCGTCTCGCCTGGCCCTGCGCCTGTTCCTTCCCGGCGAGGACACTCACGAGGAGTCCTCCCGGGTGGCGGATATCGGCCGGCGTATTTTGGCCATCGAGGAGGTGGCCGCGCGGGTCGCGGCCGCGCGCATCCTCAACTCGTTTACGGCCGGGGTGGACCGCCTGACCGATGTGCTGAACTCCCACGCCGACTCGGTGGCCTTCTCCACCTTCAGCGGCGACGAGCTGAGCCCAGCACGCAAGATCCTTCTGGGCGCCGCATTCACCGCCGAGTACGCAATCGAAGGTGCGGCACTGTGCAACCCGAGCGCGATGCCGCACCCCGATCAGTCGGGCCTCGATCCGGGACAGTTTCGTGTTGCGGTCGCGTTGCGCGGCATCGGCGAGGGTCACATCTCGTCGATCGAGTTCATCACGGCCGTCATCGGCCCAGGCGTGACGTGGCGGTTCGGGGAGCGGGACCTGCCAGTCGTCGTGGGCGCCACCTCGCCGCCCGTGTGGGTGAGAGAGCACTTCGTGATCGCCGTCGAGTCTGAGATGCGGGGACACGTGGTGGAACTTGCGCACGCCCTGGCGCGCCTGCTTCCCGAAAACTTCACGATGCGGGACTTCGAGAGTGCGATGGGCCAATTACCCGCTGTACTCGTGCATCGCAGCCAGGCCACGCACCATCTGGAGAGACTTCACGCCGTGGTCGAGAGCGCCTACCGGTCGACGTTCCCGGCGGATACGGAACTGTCCCAGCGGGTACTCATGCCGGCAAGTCGCGACGAGTCGAACGGAATGGAGGACGCGCGCTTCGTGCTGTGCGATCACCCCGACGGCAGCCAGGACTACCGCGCGACCTATACGGCGTACGACGGTAGCAACATTGCGCCTCGGTTGATCATCACCAAGGACTTCGTGACCTTCGACATCCACCGATTGTCCGGAGCGGCGGCCCGCAACAAGGGGATGGCGCTCTTCCCGCGCCATGTGGGCGGCAGGCTTCTCGCCCTGACACGCTCCGACGGCGAGACCCTTGGTGTAGCCCACTCGGAGCACGGCCGTGTGTGGGGTGAACCGCAACCCCTGCATCGTCCAGCCCACATGTGGGAGATCATCCAGACCGGCAACTGCGGATCGCCGCTCGAGACGGAGCACGGGTGGCTTGTGCTCACCCACGGCGTCGGCCCCATGCGGGAATACTGCATCGGCGCCATCCTGCTCGACCTGGAGAACCCGACCCGCGTGATCGCCGCTCTCGCGGAGCCGCTCATTACGCCCGACGATCGTGCCGGATACGTGCCGAACGTCGTCTACTCATGCGGTGGGATCATCCACGACGGCACGCTGTGGATTCCGCACGGCGTAGGAGACAACCGGATCCGGGTCGCCTCCGTCCCGGTCGGCGATCTCATCGCGTCCATGACTCCGAACGGGGCGGTCGACTAGCCTCCGGCGGACGGCGGATACGTGCGCGGTATGACCGTCGCGGTCACCGACGCGCTGCTGATGTCCACGGGCGCAACCGACGCGAGGTATCCGCGATCGGACGTCATGCCAAACGCCCACGCGAACACGCCTGTCACATGAACCCGCGAGCCCGCTGCGGCCGAAATCGGCACCCACTGGACCGTGCGCGCGGTCAGGTCCGCGGATCCCACCACCTCGCCAGCGTCATTGAGGACATCTACTCGCTTCGCGGCCGGGGAGTACACGGCCAGGCGTGCGCCATCGGACGGGACCACGGCGGACAGGGCGGTGGACGTGCGCACATCCATGGCCGGGACCCATGCGTGGTCGTACGCCACGTCGCCCGCGAGGCCCTCCTGCGGGGCGCGGGCGACCACGGTGCGCGCGGCGGCGACCACGGGCGCGTCCGAGCGGACCTCGATGGCGCCCAGCGCGCCGGTGGGCACGTCGACATCGGTGACCACACCGGCGTCGAGAGCGATCGGCTGACCCACCGACCACGACTCCACGCCTTGCGACGACACCAGCGCCAACTCCACGTTCGCGCCGTCGGGAGCCATCAGTCGCACGGTGACGGTGGTTGCTGGCACGTCGAGCACCGGCGGTGCGGGATCGGCGGAACCAGGGTTGGGAAGCTCCGCGCCCGCACCCTGATCGGCGGCGGCCGTGCCGCCGACAGGCCGAGCGTCGGCGTTGACGAGCGGAATGGCCAGATCCGTCGCCGGGACGCTTACGCCCACCCAAGCCGTGCCGGCCGGTTGGAAGCCTTCCAGGCGCGAATCCTGGAGATAGGCCACCACCCCCGGCCCGGTGGCCTGGACGCGCACCACCATCGCGCTCATCTCGGCGGCGACTCCCTCGATGAGCCTTTGCACTGCTCCGCCGGGAGCCACCGGCACGATCAACGGGTCGGCCTGAGCGCCCAACGGGCCGTAGATCGTCACCGTGACCTCGGTCGAGGCGGCACTGGGGTTCGACAGCACCAAGCGGGCGCTCGAGCCGAGCGTGGTGGCGCCGCCGACGAGCCACTGGTCAAACGACGGCTGGGTGCACGTGACCGCCGCCCAGCCCTCGATGTCGCCGTCGCCGATGCGCTCCGTCTGAACCGCAATGGAGTCGTCCGCACCCTGCCCGAACCCCACCTCCCGCGTCACCTCCGGGCCCAAGACGTCGAGCGTGCGCACCGTCGGCTCCGACGCAAGGTCACCGCCGGCGCCCACGTCACCCACCGGCACGGTCTGGGCTCCTGGACAGGCGACGATGGGCGCGGGCGGTGCGATCTGGAACGACTTTGGTGTGGCGTGATCGAGGGTGGGCGCGGCCACGGTCACCGTCATGGCAGCCGATGCCGCCACCAAGGCGACGGCTCCTGTGGCGACGACGATGCGGCGGATCATTCGGCCACCTCCTTGGAGCGCCTGAGAGGAACGGAACCGATAAGTGCCCACGCGATGGCGACCACACTCGCCCACCACCACCATCGTTGTGCGGGATCGCGATAGTCGTACGTCACGATGCCGCCCCCGGCGGGCACCTCGAAGGCGACGCGACCAAGCGCATCGTCGATGCGGGCGAGCGGCTGGCCGTTCAGCTGGGCTGTCCACCCGCTTGCCGAAGGAACGGCAATGACCAAGGTGCCCCCTGCAACCGGGGTGGCTGCGGGCCCGCCCGACGTCGCCGTGGACGTCACCGGAATGGATCCGGCCGCTGTCGCGATCCACGCACGCGAGACGTCGCCGTTGGCGAGCCGATACGTCGTGCCGATCTCCGATCCGCCGACGAGCGTCACGGCGCTATTTTGGTCGAGTGCCCCCTGAATGCGATTGCCACCCGGCGCGACGACGACCACTCCGATTCCCCAATCCTGGAGGGCCGACACGTCGGCCGCGCCGGACTTGGTCGCGGCCGCGACCGTTCTGGCGATCGTGTCGACTCCGACCGTGTCGTTTCCAGAGCCTCCAAGCGGGACACCATCAGGGCCCAGCTCCGACCTCCCTATCGCGTATGTCGAGCCGTCGTGGGACAGCACGGAATAGGCCACTGATTCGTCGTCCTGAGCGGTCAGAACCAGAGCTCGCTGCCGATACGGCCCGTCCTGATCGAGCGGCACCGCGAGAGGCAACACGTGGGCGCTGACCGTGGTGGCGGAGCCGGGCTGGGAACCCGGCCACGCGATGAAGGCGACCACCGCCACGGACGCACCGGCGGCGACCATGGCAAGGGCGGCCGAGGTCACCCGTCCCACCGCGAAGCGGGAACCCTCGCCAGCGAGCAGCGCGCCGTGCGTGGAGGCAGCCGCCACGAGTGCCCCGAGCGCCACGAGCGAAGAACCGGTTCCCGGCCAACCCGAGATCGCGTCGGAGCCCGCACCGTCGGGCCACGCCACGGTCGCCTGTGTCGACCATGCCGCCACCGCGCCGCCGGCCGCCACCAACGCCAAGCCGAGCGAGGCTGGCTTCCATGACCGTCGCGACGCGACCGCGGCAATGGCGCAAGCGATCACCACGAGGCCACCGATCGCGCCGATCGGCCAGGCCGCTCCCAGGCTCGAAGGCCACCGAGAGGGGTCGGCGATTCCCGCTGCGACGCGCCACGCGCTCCCGGTGAATCCCGCTCCGGGTCCCGGCTCGCGCGCAAGAACGGACGTCACCGCGCCGGCGTCGGGCGCGAGCTTGACCGCCGCGACGATGCCGGGAAGGCCCACCACGATCGGGACCACGGCAATCGCCCAGACTCGCCACCTGAGACGCCCGGCCATGGCCCCCAGAATCCCCAGCATGATCGCGAGCGGTAGCAGCAGCACCGGCTGTGCGACGGTGGCGACGGTCACGGCGAGCGCGGCGGCGAGCGCGGCGGACGGCGACGGAGCCGGAGCGGACGACTCGATGCGTCCAGCCACCATTTCTCCCCTGCGCCAACCCGCCGCGCGCGAGATCGCCACGGCCGCCGCCACCAGGGCGACGTGGGCGAGCACCGCTCCCACGCGGGCGTCGGCCACTGCCGCCAGGAAAGGCGGCCACAGGCCGAACACCAACGCGACGGCGGCCCGGATCCACGGCCCGCGGGTGGCATGTCCAGCGGCCCACCAGGCAAGCAAGGACGCCAGGAACGGCGCGGCGATCAGGAGCGCGCCCACTCCCACGCGCAAACCGCCGGGGACGGCCGCAAGCGGAGCCATCAGTCCCGCGTAGGCGCCGTCAATACCTGCCGAGCCAAGCCCGATGTCGGCCCAACCGGTCCGCGCCCGCGACCAGACTGTTTCGAAGGTCAGGTCGGTGGATCCGATTCCGGGACCGGCCACCATCCTGCCGGCCGCGAGTCCACGAATGTAGTCGAGTCCCACGGCGGCAGCGGCAACAGCGGACAGTCCGATGGTGGTGACGAGGCTCAGTCGCTGGCGAGCAGCCGCGGCGTCGAGTTCCGCCCTCACCATCTCGCTGGGTGCGCGGGAGGCGCGCGAACGCTCAAAGGTGCCCAACTCGCGGTGCCGCACGGCGTCGACCACCTGCCGGGTGCTCGCGAACAGTCGGTCCTCGATCGGGCCGGTCGCTCCCACCTTCCGGTGGGCCGCGGCCGTTCGCGCGATGGCTGGCGCGCGCGCGACGAGCAAGAACGGCACCGCGAGTTCCGCCAGCGCCCGCCGCGGAACGTTCTGCGCAACGCGGGCCACCACTCTCGCGCCGACGCTCAACGGAATGAGCAGCACCAGCGGCGGGATCGCCCACCAGCGGGTCCACGCGAACGCGTGGTGCCATTCGCTCACGCGTCGGCGGGCATGGGTGGCGCCCCTGCCGGGCCGTCGAGCATGCGTGCCATAGAGTCCGGCCTGGGCGTGCCTCACGCGCGCCCGCGGTTCGATCACCACGTCGCGACCCGAGGCCCACGCCCGCCTGCACCATTCGAGGCTGTCGCCAAAGCCCTGATAGCCCCTGTCGAGCCTGCCAAGTGCATCGAACGCGTCCCTGCGCACCAGCGCGGCGGCGAGGGACACCGCCATCACGTCTTCGCGCCAATCGTGCTGGCCCTGGTTGATGTCGTCCTCGACAACGAGCGCCACGCGCCGCGCCCCCAGCTTGGACACTGTGGTTCCGAGGTTGACCAGCCGGGAGGCATCGTTCCAGCGCACGTGCGCCGCGCCGACGACGGCCGCACGAGGGCGCTTGGTCGCCGTGGCCACGAGCCGTGTCAGGGTGTCGACGTGAGGCGCGGTGTCGTCGTGCAGCAGCCACAGCAACTCGCCGTCGCGTGTCCCCACGTCGTCGAGCAGGCTACTCACCGCCTCCGCATACGTGGAGGCTTCACTTCTGCGAAAGTCGGCTGCCAGGGACTCGGGGATGTCGACAGCGGCTTCACTTGTCACGACGACGTGCAGGATCGACGGCTGCTCCTTGAGTGCGGCGATCGCGGCGAGGGTGGCGGAGAGATGCTCGGATTGCCCATCGGTGACGAGCACGGCCCTGACGTAGGGCGTGCTCATAAGGTCCCGCAGCGACGGGGGCGCGCGTCAGACCGCGCGGCGCTTAAGCTTGCGACGCTCACGCTCTGAAAGGCCGCCCCAGATGCCGAACCGTTCGTCGTGGGCCAGTGCGTAGTCGAGGCACTCCGAACGCACTTCACACGACGTGCACACCTTCTTGGCCTCACGAGTCGACCCTCCCTTTTCGGGGAAGAATGCCTCCGGGTCCGTCTGCGCACACAGCGCACGGTCCTGCCATGACAGCGGTCCGTCCGCCTCGGCGCCAAAGATGTCCACCACCGGGGCTAAGCCCGGCGTGGTGCCCGCATCCGTCGGCAGGGAGCCGGTATACAGATTCCACATTGCCCGTCCTCCGATCGACACCCACTCGAAGAGAATTACACCCTTGTAATCTCTCTCCGTCAAGTCGAATGTAGCGCACTGTGACAGATCCCGCAGGGGAACGGGGCGCACGCCTGCGGCGTTGATGCTCCGTAGCACCATCGCCGCGAGGACCTAGACTGTGAACCTCGCGCCTAGTTGGGGGATTTTCCATGAGTTCGTCCGAGTTGGTTCGGGTCCGTCACGCGACGAAGACCGGTCGGCACCGTGTGCTGACGGGCTTCGTGTGGACCCTCGCCGCCGTCGCCGGGTTTGGCCTGGTATTCGCCCAGACGTTTAAGTCGAAGGTGGAAGCCGAGTTCGTCACCCGGGACATCACGCCGCTGCTCGGCCCCGACCGTCCCGCCGCACCGAAGAACCCGGTCGACGGCGCCTCCGGCGTTCCGGTCACCATCCTGCTCATGGGATCGGATGACCGCAGCGGAGAGAACGGGGTCATCGGCGGCCAGGAAGCCGGCAAGCGTAACGACACCACCCTCATCATGCACAT
>DGBM01000260.1:14028-16678 GCA_002384765.1 Demequinaceae bacterium UBA4004 | reverse complement strand
CCATCAAGACGGTCGAATCGCTGACCGACATCTTCGTCGACCACTTTGTGGTGGTTGACTTCGTCGGTTTTCGGGACATGGTCAACGCCGTGGGCGGCGTTCCCATGTGCATCCCGAACGACGTCGAGGACGCGTATTCCCAGACAAACCTCTCCGCAGGACCTCAGGTACTCAACGGTAGCCAGGCGCTCGCCTACGCCCGCATGCGCCACGGCACGGGCCTCAGCGGTTCGGACCTCGACCGGATTGACCGTCAACAAGAGCTACTCAAGAACCTCGCGAGCAAGGTGCTGAGCGCCGAGATGCTGTATCGGCCGCAGGACCTCACCAACTTCGTGAAGGCCGTAGCGGGCTCGATGACCATGGATGAGGCCTTCGGCGACTTCAATACTCTGACGGGGCTCGCATTCTCCATGAGAAGCATCAACCCCAACACCGACATCACCTTCGCCACCGCGCCCGTCCAGGGCGACCCGACCAACCCGAACCACGTCATCTTCAGCTCGAAGGCCGACGCGGTGTGGCAGGCGATCATCGACGATCAACCCATCGCTCCGCTGCTCGATGCTCAGTCGAGCGCGCCTGTCAACGACTCCACGATCTCCACCGGCACCGATCCCGCTGGGGCTCCCGCGGGCGGCTCCACGGCGCCGTCGCAGGAGGACATCCTGAACGCCTGCACGACCGGCTAACTGGCGGAAGAACCCCCGCACCGCGTGTGTGTGGCGCGGGCCGCGACTACCCCTCGCGCAGTCGCGCGCCCTTGACCTCAGCGGTTGCGCGCAACTGATCCTGGAACGCGCGCATGCGCTCGCGCAGCGCGACCGCTTCCGGGCCGTCCCCCGCGCCGAGGATGCGCGCGGCCAACAGTCCCGCATTGCGGGCGCCACCGATCGACACTGTCGCGACAGGCACGCCCGCGGGCATCTGCACGATGCTCAGCAGCGAGTCCATGCCGTCGAGGTACTTGAGGGGCACGGGAACACCAATCACAGGGAGCGCCGTCACAGCGGCGAGCATGCCGGGCAAGTGCGCGGCCCCTCCCGCCCCGGCGATGATGACGCGCAGGCCCCGTTCCTCGGCGGTGCGGCCGTACTCGATCATCTGTTCCGGCATGCGGTGCGCGGACACCACATCCTTCTCGTACTCAATCCCAAACTCGTCCAGGACCGCGACGGCTTCGCCCATGACGGGCCAATCCGAATCCGAACCCATGACCACTCCGACGCGTACGCTCACGATTGCTCTCCATCCCTGACCGTGGCCGCGACGCGCGCCGCCCGTTTCCTGACATCGTCCAGGTGTGCGCCCATGACCGTCACGTGTCCCACCTTGCGACCCGGGCGCACACCCTTGCCGTACAAGTGCACCTTGGCGCCGGGGTCGGTCACCTCGGGCCACGCGGATTCCAAGACCTCACGCGAGCCGCCCAGCACATTCGCCATCACGGTCACGGGCGCGATCGCCGCGGTGTCGCCCAGCGGCCAATCGAGCACCGCACGCAGGTGTTGCTCAAACTGGCTGGTGACGGAGCCCTCGATGCTCCAGTGCCCCGAGTTGTGCGGGCGCATGGCGAGTTCGTTGATGACCAGCCTGCCGTCCACCTCAAACATCTCGACCGCGAGCACCCCGGTCACGTCCAGCGCCTCGGCGATGGTGCGGCCGATCGATTCCGCCTCGGCCTGTTCCGTGGGCGTCAGCCGCGGTGCTGGCGCAATCACCTCGGAGCACACCCCGTCGCGCTGCATGGACTCGACGAGCGGCCATGCCCTCACCTCACCGGAGGGGCGGCGCGCCACCTGAATCGCCAGCTCGCGAGCGTAGGGCACCAGCTGCTCGATCAGCAGCGGCGGACCCCCGTCGGCGGCCGCCGCGAGCCAATCGTCGGCGTCCGCGGGATGGCGGACCATGCGCACGCCCTTGCCGTCGTAACCACCTCGCGACGTCTTGAGCACGCCCACGCCACCGTGGACGGCCAGGAACGCCTCGACGTCGTCCTCGGTCTCGACGGGTCGCCACGCGGGCATGGGCAGGCCAAGCTCCCCGAGGCGCCCCCTCATGGCGATCTTGTCGCGGGCAAAGAGCAACGCGTCGCGTCCCGGCCTCGCGGGGACGCCCATCTGCGTCGCCAACTCGAACACGGCGTCGGGAATGTGCTCGTGCTCCCACGTCACCACGTCCGGGCGAGGTTCCGCCAGGAGTCGCCGCACCGCGTCGGCGTCGCTGGGTAACCCTACGACCGTCTCGTGCGCCGCGAGCGCCGCGGATGCCTCCGGCGACTCGACGAGCACNNCCGAACGGCCTTGGCGCGTCCGATGAAGTGGGTGCGCGAGCGCGCTGGCGTCCTCGCGCGGTTCGGCGTCGTCGGCGTCGCCGGCATCGTCGTGAACCTGGGAGTGTTCAACGCCCTGCGCCTCGGGCCGCTAGGGCCCGACGACTCCGTCGGCGGCAACGACGACCGCGTCGTCACGGCCAAGGTCATTGCCACGGTCGTCTCGATCCTGTTCGCATGGGTTGCCCATCGCGGCTGGACGTTCAAGGGCCAGCGACGCCATCGTCCCGCCACGGAACTGACACTGTTCGGAGCGGTCAACGCCGTCGCCATCGTCGTGGAGGCAGGATTGGTGGCACTCACCCACCACGGGTTCGG
>DGBM01000260.1:0-13991 GCA_002384765.1 Demequinaceae bacterium UBA4004 | reverse complement strand
GGATCGCGAGCGCCGATGCGGGACCACCGTGTCAAGGTCGACCATGTGGGGAACGCCCTGCAAGAACACCGAGAACACGGCTGGCGTGCGCTGCGACAACTCCAGTCGCCCTCCATCCGCGGCGACGAGGTCGCGTGCCAGCGCAAGGCCCAAGCCTGTGCCCTTCCCGGAGGTCACCGACCTTTCAAAGATGCGTGGCGCCAGGTCCTCCGGCACTCCGTCGCCCTCATCCCGCACCTCAAGCACGATCGAGTGATTCGGCCCAGATTCGCGGGCGACCACCGCGGTGGTGCCACCGCCATGGTGCAGCGAGTTCTCGATGAGGGTCGCAAGTACTTGCGAAAGTCCCCCGGGCGTGGCGAAGACGGTGGCGTCCGTGGGGGCGATGTCAAGCTTCCTGCCGGCCTTGGCAAAGGCGGACTCCCACTCGGCGCGCTGTTGGGTGAGAACATCCTCCAGTGCCACCAGCTCGGTGCCCGAGCCCATCGCCCTGCGAGTGCGCCCCAGCAACTCGTCCACCACTCCCACGAGGCGATCGATCTGTTCCAGCGAGGCCTCCGCCTCTACCCGCACCTCGTCTTGCGTAGTGGCGGCGGCAATCTCCTCTATCCGCATCGTCAACGCGGTCAGCGGCGTCCGCAATTGGTGGGAAGCGTCGGCGGCAAATTGGCGCTCGGCAGACAGCCGCGCCGCCATCCGGTCTGCGCTGCGCACCAGTTCCTCGGCGACAAGGTCGATCTCCTCCACGCCGCTCAATTCAATGCGCGGGCGCGTCTGACCCGAACCGATCTGCTCGGCGGACGCGGCCAAGTACACCAGCGGCGCGGCCAGTCGGTTGGCCTGCCACGATGCCATCACAGCGCCCGCGAGAACGGCGACGCCTCCGACGACGAGCACCAAGCCGACCGACCTGGCGGCCTCCCAGAACACGTCGGCTTGGGCGACGGAGAGCAACACAATGATGTCGGATTCCGTGACGGCGCTCCCGCGAAACGACGGCTGGGGCTCTTCTCCGGCCGTGATCTCGGTCTGGTCCGGCAGGCGCACGGCAATGTGGCGTGGCGCCCCGGACGCCGTGCCGAGAAAATTCTTGAGAATGGACTCGTCGATCACCTCGCCCGAGCTGTAGCGCGCCTCGATGGCGCGGGCAGCCGTGGCGGTTCGAGAATCAAGGTCTCGTATGGCGTCATCCCGGACGAGTTGAAAGGCGAATACCCCCAAGGGGATGCCCAGCAGCACCATGGCCACCGCCAAGGCGGAGAGCGTGGCTCCTAAGACGCGGCGGCGCACCGCTCAGTCGTTCTCGAAACGGAAGCCCATGCCCCGCACCGTGGTGATGAAGCGCGGCTTCGCGGCATCGTCGCCCAGCTTGCGGCGGAGCCAGGACACATGCATGTCGAGAGTCTTCGACGGGGCATGTGGGTCCGCGTCCCACACCTCGCGCATGAGGTGCTCCCGGGACACGACCGATCCGGCGTGCGCGACGAGCACCTGAAGAAGGTCGAACTCCTTGCCGCTGAGCTGGAGCTCCTTGTCGTCGAGATACGCGCGGTGTCCCGCGACATCCACCCGGACGCCCCCCGCGGTCACCTCTCCCCCGAGCTCGGCGTCGGCACTGCGGCGCAGGAGCGCGCGCACGCGGGCGAGCAGTTCAGCAAGGCGGAAGGGCTTGGTGACGTAATCGTCGGCGCCTGCGTCGAGGCCGACCACCAGGTCTACCTCGTCCGCTCGCGCAGTCAGCATCAGGATCGGGACGGTGAGGCCCTGGTCCCTGATGCGCCTGGCAACATCCACGCCATCGATGTCGGGAAGACCCAAGTCGAGAATCACCAGGTCGGCCGAATGGGCGGCCCCCACCCCGCCTTGACCGGTGCCGTGCCACTCGACTTCATAGCCCTCGCGCCCCAAAGCCCGGGTCAAGGGTTCTGAAATGGTCGGGTCATCTTCGACCAAGACAATTCTCGCCATGGGGCAACATTACCTGCGCGGGCCAACTTTGCAACGCCGGACTACCCGACATGCGCCGCCTCCCGATTGATAGTGTCCGGACGTGAAGACTGTGCCCCACGCCTCGCGTCGACAACTGCGGTCTATTGTCGACCCGCGGATGCGGCTGGGATGGAGCCGAACCCCCGAATTCGTGGTCGTCGCGCTGGTCGCCCTCGCCCTCGCCGCCGCCACCACCGCCTCGCTGGGAATACACCACCCTTACACGACCTTGCCGCTGGCGGCGGTATTCGCCTGGGCGTCATGGCTTGCCGTCCGGCCACGCGCCACGCACGACTCCGCGTCAGCGCGACTGGCCAGCACGTGGGCGCTCGTGGGGGTCGGGCTCTGGATCGTGGTCGGCATCGTGCTTTCGGGCGAGTACCTCATCGTCACCCGCGACCCGGGCTTCCTCACCCTGACCGGGGCGTGGCTCACCGACCACGCCTCGTCGGACATCCCCACGCTCGGTGCCATCCAGGTCGCCGACCTGCAACAGAACCTCCTCGCCGATGCCTGGCAGGCCTGGAATTTGCGGGGCGACGTGGTGCAACCCCAGGGGGCGAGGGCCCTGCCCGCCCTCATCTCCGTGGGCGGGTGGATCGCAGGAATGCCCGGCGTCTTGGCAGCGAACGTTGTGGTCGGTGGCGTCGGCGTGTTGGCCGTCTACAACCTCGCTCGTCGATTCCTCAGCCCGTTGGCGGCGCTCGCCCCCGCTGCGACGCTCGCGCTGACGGTGTCCCACCTTGCACTGTCGCGCTCCGCGTACTCCGAGCCCCTGACGCTGCTGCTCGTCGTGGCGGCGATCCACTGGGCATGGCATGGTCTCGAGCACGGACGGCCGTGGGCGCTCGTCGTCGCCGGCGTGGCATCGGGCGCCACCGCGCTCGTGCGCATCGACGGGGGTGCCTACGCGCTCGGTGTGCTTGCCGGAGTCGCCGTTGCGGCGGCGTTGATGGGGCCGCAGGCACGCGCCGGGCTCGTGGCGTTCGGCGTAGCACAGGGCGCGATGGTCGGGGCGGGCTACGCCTCCTTGGCGCGCTGGAGCACCGCCTACCTCGACCGCCTGGGAGATGAGGCGCGCCTTGTCGGCGCCGTGTACGCGGCCGTCTTGATCCTGCTGATCGTGTGGTCCATGACGTGGTCCAGCTCGGCGGCGAGCCAACTGCGCGCGGGGGTGGACGCGCGCCGGACCTCCGTGGCGCGCGGTGCCGCGGGCGTGGTGGTTGCCGCGAGCGTCGCGCTCGCATCGCGGCCGTTCTGGATGACGGCGCACCGCGGAGACACCGCCGAGACCGACAAGTTCACGAACGATGTGGTCGGGTCGTTTCAGCAGGCGGAGGGATACGCAATCGAACCGACCCGCACCTACGCGGAACACACCGTCACGTGGCTCAGCTACTACCTCACGTGGCCCCTCCTGGCGCTCGCCGCCGTCGGCTTGGCCGTGCTCACCTACCGGGCCGTCGCGGCACGGGCCGAGTCGTGGGTCTTCCTCGGAGCCGTCCTCGCTCCGAGCTTGCTGTACCTGGTGCGCCCACAGATCGTGCCGGACCAGCTGTGGGCCATACGGAGGTTGGAGCCGGCGACGCTCCCAGGCCTGGCGCTCGCTGCCGGCGTAGGCGCCTGGTGGCTTGCACACCGACTGTCACGGCGGTGGCCAAACAGTGGCCGCCGGTTCATCGCGACGGCTGCGGCCGTCATGGTGGTCGCGCCCATCACCACCTATGTGAACATTCGGCCCTCCGACGAGCAACCCGTGGTCGCCTCCGTGTACACCTACGTGAGGGAACAGGAAGGCGCGCGCGCACAAATCGATGCGCTGTGCACGGTCGCGAGCGGCCGGCCGATCATTCTCGCGGGCACGTCATCCCACTTTGGCTCCCTGCGCGTCA
Source organism: Demequinaceae bacterium UBA4004 (assembly GCA_002384765.1). The sequence goes on along the minus strand of DGBM01000260.1, from coordinate 10,110 downwards.
TGTGCGACGTTCCCGTGGTCCTCGCTCTCGAGGCCCCGTCGGCCGAGACGCTACGGCAGGCGACCGAGATCTGGGGCGAGGCGCCCGTCGTCCTCACCCAGGACAGTGAGTGGTTCTGGGACAGTGCGCCGACGCCGGTCGTCATGTCGACGATGGTCCAGGGCGAGTACGCGCTCCAACACATGCCGCTCTCGGCGTCTTCGCGCAACTTCACCTGGTATGCAGGCATCGTCAACCCCGACGGCAGCCTCACAACGCTCAACCCCGATGGTTCGGTCGCGGGATAGGCCGCGGTTATCCACAGATTCGGTGCAAGGGCGGCGCGAGGCGCCCGTACCGTGACATGGTGCGACGGTGCTCCTCACGATCGCTCGCTCGCTGACCGACACTCACGATGTCGAGATCGAGGCGGCGGTGGGGGCACGCCTATCTGAGGTGCTCGATGGGACCACGGCGAAGCGCGCGTGGTGTGGCCCTGCTCTCCTAGAGCCTTCTCACCGCGCAGGCACGTACCCGCTCCTGCACGGTGCCCTCCTCCGCGACGGTCCGGGGCCGCACACCGCGACTCCGCCCGGGCTCCACCTCGCGACGATCGCGGGTCCCGACGCCGGAATCCTCATCGACGTGGATGACCCCGTCACGCTGGGGTCGGCGCCGGGCCGCCACCAGATCCGGGACGATGCGCTGGACCCGACCCACGTCGTGGTCAGGCGTGCGGCGAGCGAGTCAGTTTCGTTTACCGATCTGGGTTCGACTAACGGCACCGGGCGGTGGCGCCACGACGGCCAGCGCTGGCGATGGTCGGGGCGGCGGCGGCGTTTCACCGCCCGCGAGGGTGACGTGATCACGGTGGGAAACACGGCTGTGCAGGTGCGCGGCGCCGCACTCGCCGTTCCCCGAAGTGGCCTCTGGCGGCTGCCCCTGCTTCCGCTACGGCCGCTGGCCGGACTGCCGTGGTCATCAGTTCCCCCGTGGTCCGGATTGCCAGACCCGACCGCTGCTGCGGGGTGGACAGGGTCCGTGCTGATCACGGGACCCGGCGCCCGGGAGGCGGCACGCGCGGTGATCTTGGCACGCGGAAGACGCCCACCGCCCCCAGCGCCGTTCTTCGAGGAGTGGCTCCGGTGGCTTCCAGAGGCGCTTCACTCCGACGGTCCCGTGCGATGCGACCCGTCCGGGAAAGCACCCGCGGAGGCGACTCTCGAGGCGCACGCCAGCCACTGTCGCGTCGCAGGGTCGTCAGACACGGCTGAACGTCTGCCTATGGCGGTGTCACAGGACACCGCCGACACTCTTGCGCGTGCGCTCGCGGGAGCCGCGGCGATCCCGTTTCCGCGCAACGTGCGATGGGCCGATATCGACCAGACCCACGTGTACTCCCCACACTCGAGCCCCCTGAGTGTCGCGGCGGGCGCCACCTGTTCAGCCGGTCAGGAGCCGTGGATCGTCGTCCTCGACGATCGCGCCCCGCATCTGTTGGCCGCGGGGGCGCACGGTTCCGGCACCTCGACACTGCTGGCGACACTGGTCGGCGGGTTGGCCCACCGCTACGACTCGCGTCGCCTGCGCATCGTCCTGATCGGAACCGGGGCGGACGGGCCGCTCCAGCCGTGTGCGAGCCTCCCTCACGTCACCAGTTCAACCGGGAACGCTCGCGGCGACGACGCCGTGCGCGTCTTGGACGCACTGGCGCGGGAGGCACGGCAGCGCCGGGATGGCCTCCGGGACTCGGGGACGCCTGATTGGCGAACCTGGGAGGCATCGGGTGGCGCGCCCGAGCGACTCCTGGTGGTCGTTGACGACTTCGACCTCGCTGCCGGTCACTCCCGCACCGCCTCCGACGCGATCGACGCCTTGACCGCGTCGTCTGTGTTTGTCGGCGTGCACGTTGCGCTGGCGACGCACCGCCCCGCCGGAGCCATCACGCCTTCGCTGAGAGCATCCTGCGGGCACATCGTGGCTCTGCACTGCGCGTCGGACTCCGATTCCCTCTGCGTGATCGGCGTGCCCGATGCGGCGGCCTTAGGCGACATTCCGGGGCGAGCAGTGGCGAGCGTCGCCGGGGCACGGACGCTGGTCCAGGTGGCGTTGCCGCTGGCCGAGGCGTCGCCGCGAGTGCGCCGCACGCATGTGGAGTTCGCGCACGCGCCCCATCTCGCCACAGCGGTCGTCGCGCGGGGACGTCAGGAGGAATCTGACGCACCCGTTGCCCCGTAGGCGGACTGCCTGCGCACCACCGCGATGGTGACGATGGCCGCCAGAATGATCAGCACCGCCCCCACGAGCGGCCACACCGTGATCAGCCATACACCGACGCTGGCCTGCATCAGCTGCCATGCGAGGGCTCCGCTGAGAGCGAACCGTCGCCGCTTGGCGAAGCCCCAGGAGAAGGCACCCACCCCGATGGCGAACATGGCCATCACGGCGCCAAGCGCCGCAGCCACTCCCGGGCGTTGGCTGTCTAGCAGGGCGTATATTCCGTAGCCGACCGCAGCGAACGCGGTCGCGACGGTCTCCATTACCAAAATCGCGAGCGCGACAGGGTCGAGGACACGCGCAACTCGCGGCGATATGTGCATAGTCTCCAACCTCTCTGCGGAAATTGTGAGGTACTTCACGGGGTTCAACTCTTGTTATCTGTTGTTAACAATGCAAACATGGTCAGCAGTGAACCGCGACGATGCGGCGAATCTACCCGTGAGTAGGTCGCCGCCTTTTTCTTTGTGAGGAGACCTCATGGATTGGCGCGACCGCGCAGGATGTCTTGACGTCGACGATCCGGAACTGTTTTTCCCGGTGGGAAATACTGGGCCAGCGCTCGTACAGATTGAGAAGGCTAAGACCGTGTGCAACTCGTGCACGGTCCGCGAGATGTGCCTGCAGTGGGCGATGGAGCACAACCAGGACTCCGGCGTGTGGGGCGGCCTGTCGGAAGACGAACGCCGTTCTCTCAAGCGCCGCGCGGCCCGCGCTCGCCGCGCCGCCAAGTAACCGCATCCCACGTGACCTAGTCGCCGCCCACGGTGACGGTGAGGTCGACGCTCGAGCCACCCCTCATTGAGCGCCATTCGATCGCACCGTGAAGTTCGTTCGTGACCAGCGTGCGGACAATCTGTGAGCCGAGCCCACTGGGTTCCGCCGCGATCCCCTTGCCGTCGTCGGCGATCCGCGCGTGCAACGTCGAGCCTTCCCGTTCCGCAAAGATCGTGATGGAGCCGTGTTCTCTGCCTTCGAAGCCATGCTGGACGGCGTTGGTCACGAGTTCGGTGAGGATCAAGGCAAGCGACGACGCATATTGCGCCGGGATCATGCCAAAGTCGCCTTCGCGCACGATCTTGACCTGAACGCCGGGGGATGCGACGTCGGCCGCCATGCGGGCCGAGCGCGCCACGAGGTCATCGAAGTGCACCTGCTCGTCCAGGGTGCCCGAGAGCGTCTCGTGCACCATCGCGATGGTGGCGACGCGGCGCATCGCCTCGGAGAGCGCCTCCTTCGCCTCCGGAGCCGCGACGCGACGGGACTGCAGCCTCAGCAACGCGGCCACCGTCTGCAGGTTGTTCTTCACACGATGGTGGATCTCGCGAATCGTCGCGTCCTTCGTAATGAGTTCGCGTTCGCGCCGTCGCAAGTCGCTCACGTCGCGACACAGCAGCACGGCGCCCACGCGGTTGCCGTTGTCGGTGACGGGGATGGCTCGCAACGACAGTGCCGCTCCGTTCGCCTCCACGTCCGTGCGCCAGGCCGCCCGGCCCGCCGTGACCATGGCGAGGGTCTCATCCACTTGCCCTCGTTCGGAGACCATGGAGCTCACGACGCGTGGCAACGCCCGGTGAAGCAAGGACCCCGTCACCCCAAGACGGTGAAAGCAGGACAGCGCGTTGGGACTGGCGTAGGTGACGATTCCTTGGGAATCGAGTCTCATCACGCCGTCGCCCACACGGGGCGCACCCCGCCGGGGACCCGTCACGGACGTTCGGACGGGGAACTCGCCGCGCGTGATCATCCGCAGCAGGTCGTCGGCGGCGCCCTTGTAGTTGATCTCGAGGCGACTTGAGGAACGCAACGCCGCCATCGACGCCTCGCGGGTGAGAACGGCAATCACGCGGCCCCGCATCACCACGGGGAGAGCCTCTTCTCGCACGGCGTACGTCTCGTCCCAGCGCGGCTCCCGAGACACGACGATCTGGCGCTCGGTGAACGCCGTGTCGAGGTGACCGATGCGACCCTCGGCTGCCCTCACCCCCACCACCTCCTCCTGGTGCACGGTGGGACCCGTCGACGGCCGACAGTGACCGATCGCGACGAAGCCCTGGTCGACCTTGCGCCAGAGCACCAAGTCGGCAAACGACAGGTCGGCAATGATCTGCCAGTCGGCCACCAGCTCGGACAGCCAATCGGCCTCGTCCTGGGGCAGGGGTCCGTACTGCTGCGCGATCTCCGACAAAGTGGCCACGGCCCAAGCCTAGAAGGCGCCGCGGGTACTCGGTGCCGCGATACCCTGAGCACAGCGGGAGGAGGCGCCATGAAGATCAGTTACAAGCACCACTTCGATGCGTCGATCGACGATGTGGTCGCCATGTTGAGTGACGAGGAGTTCGTGGCCCAGCGTGCGCGCGCCTCGGGCGCTGCGGGTAGCGACGTGCTCGTCGACAAGGACGATGATGGCTCCTTCACTGTCGTCATTCGACGCACGGTTCCGGCCGACACCATCCCCTCGGAATTCCGCGCACTCGTCGGCTCTCAGGTTCATGTCAGGTACACCGAGGTGTGGGCCGCCCCCGATGACTCGCGGGAAGACGCTGGGCGTGAGGGCACGTTCGCGATGGAGATTCCGGGCACGCCCGGGCATGCGCGCGGCGCCGTCGTGCTGACGCCCGTGGACGGCGGAACCTCGTTCGGCATCGCCGGGCAGGTACAGGCCTCGGTGCCATTGGTGGGGCAGATGGTCGAACGCGCTGTCGCTTCCGCGATCCAGCAAGCTCTTCCCCAGGAGCTGGCGGAGGCCGACAACTGGCTCGCTTCCCGGAAATGACTCGCTTCCAGGCGAGCGCCTCCGCCATGACGGCGTGACCGTGACGCCCTTGCAGTGGCACCTGGACGTCGCATGGGAGTTGAGAAAGTGCTGCGCTCCGATCGAGTCGCGCGGGAAGTAGTGATGGCCGTCAACCACCACGGTGTCGTCGGATGCGGCGATCACCGTCTCGTTCCACACGGCCTTCATCGGACCGCCTTGGGCAACTCCCTGCCGCCCCCCTCACGAAGCTGTGCGGACACGCCGGGGATTCCGTCATCGCCGACGTTTCTTCCCGCGCCGACGACGCACGGCGGCGCGCACGGTCACCGCAAGCACCGCACACCCGACGGCGGTCGCCGTGGGCGCGAGGTCAAGCGAGAGCGCCAGCAGGATGCATAACGCGAAGCCGACTGCCGGGACGCCGCGCCGCAGCCCGCGTGCACCGTCGCCGTCGCGACCCGCTGCGGCGTACGCGGCCGCGTTCGCCACCGCGTAGTACGCCAGCACCGCGACGCTCGACATTGCCAGCGCAAAGCCAAGGCTCCCCCACCACACCAGCCCGATGGACGCCGCCGCCGCTACCGCCTCGGCGCGCTGCGGCACGCCAGCCGTCCCCAAGGTGGCAAGCCCCGGTGGCAGATCCGACTCGCGCGCCATCGCCATCGCCGTGCGCCCCAGACCCGCCATCAGGGCCACCATTGCGCCCGCTGCAGAGACCGCCGCCAGAAGTGCGACACCCGCGGCCCACCCTGCGGCATCAGGCACGGCCAGGGACAGCGGCGCAGCGGAATCGGACAGCGCATCGACGCCCGGGCGTCTCAACAGCGCCGCCCCCAGCGCCAGGTACGCCGCCACGACGATACCGACGGCGATGGCGATGGCGCGGGGAATCGTGCGCCGCGGGTCGCGCACCTCCTCCCCCAAGGTGGCGAGTCGGGCGTAGCCGGCGAACGCGAAGAAGACCAGCGCCGCGGCGGATGCCACCGAGGCCACGGTGATCGAGTCGCGCGGTGCGACGGCCGCTGGCGCTGCTGGCTGGGTGAGGGACGACCCGATCACGATCGCCAGCCCCACCAACACGAGCACCGTGATCGCGGCTGTGGCGCCGGCGGTGCGGGTGACTCCCCTGGCGTTCACGACCCACGCCGCCACGATCACCAGCGTGCCCACAAGGGGCGCGTGAGCGGGCCATGCGTAGGAGCCGATCGCGAGCGCCATGGCGGCGACGGACGCGGTCTTGCCGACCACGAAGCTGATGCCCGCCACAAAGCCCCACCCAGGCCCCAACTCGCTCCTGCCGAACGTGTACGCCCCTCCCGCCACCGGATGACGCGCGGCAAGCAGCGATGTGGACCATGCATTGATGACGGCCACCACGGCGGCGAGAGCGATCGCGACCAGCAACCACGGTCCCGCAGCGCGGGCGGCGGGCCCCCAGACCACAAACACCCCGGCGCCGAGCATCGAACCGACGCCAATACCGACTGCGCCGACGAGTCCGAGTCGCCGCACAGGCGTCGCGTGAGAGCCCACGCGTGAATGCTAGCCGCCCACCACGTCCTCCTCGACGATCTCGGCCTCGGCTGCGGCAACGGCATGGGAGGCGCCGCGCGGGCGACCCGCCTTGACCCACGCGAGGTAGAGTCCGCCGCCCACCAGGGCCGTGGCCGCGAGTGAGCCCATCGCAGCGGGTCGCAGGGCGTTGGCGACCAGCGTGAAGGCGACGGCCACGGCGGCCACCACGTTGAGCACCACCCAGCCGACGCGCCGCTCGCGCCACGCGAAGGTGGCCATGGCCAGCAGTCCCATCAGGAAGCTCACGAACACCGCAACGGCGTAGAACAGCACGAGTCGCTGATCACGCGCGCCGGCGGCGACCACGACGAGCGCTGAGGCGCCATAGAACACCAGCACCCCCACGATCGGCACGTGATGCACGTTGGTGGTGCCGAACACCGACGGCAGCACGCCATGCTTGGAGATGCCACGGCCCTTGTCGCGCGACAGCGCCTTCAGCAGACCCGGCCCCGCCTGAAAAGACGAGCTCGCCGCCGACAGCAGCAAGAGCGCGGTGGCTCCCTGAAACAGGGTGAACACGGCGTGAGAACCGGCCGCCCGCGCCAGTTCGGCGACCAACGTGGTGTCCTCGCCTGGCACCCCGATCCCGAGGCGGACGGCGGCGGCCGCGAGCCCGATGGTGAGTACTCCCACGATGCCGAGCGTGAGCCACAACGCCCATCGTCCGAATGACCTGCGCCCGGCGTCGTCCAATTGCGCCAATTGCGCAATGGCCGATGAGGGGGCCTCGACGCCGGTGGCCAGCGCCATCGCGACCGGGAACGCCAGTGCGACGGTGAGCGGCGCGGAGGACGTCAGCGAGGGTTCGACGACGATCCCGGCGACGGCATCGTCTCCCGCAGATGTCACGAGCACGATCACGGCCATCACCACGAACGCGACAGTCAGAAGTGCAAAGACCGCGCGGCCCAGGTGGCCGAAGCGCATGAGCCCGCCCACGATTGACAGCAGCCCCAAGGCTAGCCAGAGGCGATAGGGGGACAGAGACGGCACGTAGGAGATGATCGCCGACGCGCCAGCGGACACCGAGATCGCGATGGTCAAGACGAAGTCGACCACCAGCGCACCCATCGGCACAAAGGCCACACCCTCACCAAAGGCGCTTCCGGTGGCAGCGGCCGCGCCGCCGCCTTCAGGGAACCGCGCGACGAGCTGATGGTAGGACGCCACCACCAGCCCGACGATGACGAGCACCACGATCATGGCGGGAAGCAACAGGCTCAGCCGACCGTCTAGCGCGCGCAGCGCCGCCTCGATGGCATACGCGACGGAGGATACGGGGTCGGCCATCACCGAGAACGCAAAGGCGATCAGGAGTACGGTGCGTCCGTGCCACCAGCCCGTCCGGGCAGCGCCCACCTGATGGGCGGCCGCGTTGGTCATGAGTCCTCCGGTCGCGGCACGCCGGACCCGCGGCGCGCACGAGGGACTACCTTACTCGCCGCGAAACAACATAGATGCGGGCCATTTCTCCCGATCGCGGCCCGGCGCGCGCCCCGGACGCCTTCCGGAATGCGAGAGGCCCCCGGCCGCATGGCTGGGGGCCTCATCTTGTAGCGGGGACAGGATTTGAACNNCGAGCTACCGAACTGCTCCACCCCGCGTCAGTAGAAAGGCCACTGTACCTGGCTGCGACGCAAGGTCCAAATCGCCGCTACGGCCGCCGCGCGCCACGGCTCCTCCTCAAGGACGGCTCAACATCGTCCGACCGAAGGATGCACGCACAACTGGGAGTGGATACCGTCGTGTCATGACAACACCCCAAGAACCTCAGGATCCGTTCACGAGCCCCAACGTGCCGTTGCCGCCGCGGGCCCAACAGCCTCCGGGGGCCCACGAGACTCCCCCGCACATCGTGGTGTCCCAGCCGTCGGCCCCCACCACCCTCGCGTTATGGGCCACCATCCTCACCGGCGCCGTCGCGGCGCTGGGCTTAGTCAGCGCGGTCACTGCGCCAGGCCGACTGGAGGAGACCAAAGCGGTGCTTGCCGACCCAGAAAACGCCTCGCCGCTTGCCGGTCAGGACCCTCTCGGCCTCATCTCGGGGCCCCTCCTCATTGCGAGTTTCGTGTTGCTCGCGCTGTGGATGTCCAGGGTGCGTTCGGCCATGACGGCGCGCGGCGAGGTCGCGGGTGGTCCCTCGGCCGTCGAGTGGTGGGGCTGGTTCGTGCCGCTCGGCAACTTCGTGTTGCCCTTCCTGGGTATGCGCGGCATCACCCGCGGCAAGGCGGGCGTCGGCATCGTCCTGGGCTGGTGGATCACCTTCTGCCTGTACTGGGTGGTCTCGTTTGCGAGCGTCTTCCCGACCTTCGCGGCCATTGACTTCTCCACCGGCGAGCTCGCCAATCCGAGCGCCCTTGATGCGACCGTGCCGATCACCTGGGCCAGCGCGCTCGCGCTCGCGGCATCGTGGGCATTCCTCGCGATGGTCATCCGCCAGACAACGGCGGCGGAGAAGGCCGCGGCCACTGCCCACGGATCAGTCTTCTAGACGTAACGCACGACGCATGNNGGGCCGCGGGGATCCCCGCGGCCCCTCGCCATGTCAACTGAACTACACGCTGGCCGGTGACGCTGAGGGCGTCGGAGTCGGCGTCGGCGCGGGTGTCGGGGTGGACCCCGCATTCGCGCCGGGATCCGTGGCGGCATCGAGGTCCGCCTCGGCCCTTGCGGCCCGACCCAGCGCCTCGGCGAGCGCATCTTGCGCCTCGCCGTAGGCGGCAAAGTCACCATCCGCGAGCGCGGCCTGACCGTCGGTGAGTGCCTGTTGAGCGTCGGCAAGCGCGGTACGCAAGGCGGCGCGGGCCGCGCTCACGTCCGGGTCGACGGGTTGCGTCGGATCCGTCGGCTGTGCGGGGTCCGTCGGCTGAACCGGGTCCGTGGGATCGACCGTCGAGCCCGAACCGAAGATCTGATCAAGCGCTCCGGACAACGTGTCGGCAAAGCCCACCTGATCGCCGAACGAGACGAACACCTTCTGCAGAAGCGGGAACTGAGTTCCCTGCGAGGACCTCACGTAGACCGGCTGGACATACAGCAGGCCACCGCCCACGGGCAGGGTGAGCAGGTTGCCGTTGATCACGTCCGTCTCGCCCTGCCGCAGCAGGTTCAGCACGTTCTGCGCCTCGGGGTCGGAGCGGAACTGGTTCTGGACCTGGCCGGGCCCCGACACCGTCGCGTCGCGCGGCAATTCCAAGAGCCTGAACTTCCCGTAGTCAGGGTCCTTCACCCCCGCCTTGTGACCCGTTTCCGAGTTGACGGCTACAAAGCCGGTCAGGACCTGTCGGTCGGAGTTTCCACCCGGGATAAACGTCGACGTCAAAGAGAATGCCGGAACGTCTTGACCGGGCATCTGCAAGGTCAGGTAATACGGCGGCTGAAGCTGGGTTTCCTCCGTAGGGTCCACCGGGTTGGCCCAGAAATCCTGACCCGAGTAGAAGTCCGCCGCGTCTGCCACGTGATACCGCGTGAGCTGGTAGCGCTGCACCGAGAACAGGTCCTCGGGGTAGCGCATGTGC
>DGBM01000206.1 GCA_002384765.1 Demequinaceae bacterium UBA4004 | reverse complement strand
TCGTTGAGCTCGATCACGTCGATGTCGGCCAGGGTGAGCCCGGCCTGCTCGAGTGCCTTCGCGGTCGCCGGGACGGGGCCGATGCCCATCGTCCTCGGCGGTACCCCGGCCACCGCCCAGGAGACCAGCCGGACGAGTGGGGTCAGACCGTGCTGCTCGGCGGCGTCACGGCTGGCGACCAGGCACAGCGCGGCGGCGTCGTTCTGGCCGCTGGCGTTACCGGCGGTCACGGTCGCCTCCGGGTCGACCTTGCCCAGGATCGGCCGCAGCGCGGCGAGCTTCTCCAGGGAGGCGTCGGCGCGGGGGTGCTCGTCGGTGTCGACGACGGTGTCACCCCTCCGGCTGCTGAGAGTGACGGGGATGATCTCCTCGGCGAAGACGCCGGACCGCTGGGCGGCAACGGCGCGCTGGTGGGAGGAGAGCGCGAGACGGTCCTGCTCCTCGCGGGGGATCCGGTACTCCTTGCGGAGGTTCTCCGCGGTCTCGATCATGCCGCCGGGCACCGGGTAGTGCTTGCCACCGGCGGTCTCGCGGGCCCGGACCAGACCGTCGTGCATCCGCATGCCGCTGCGTGCGGCGCCCCAGCGGGCGTCGAGGGTGTAGAACATCGCGTTGCTCATCGACTCCACCCCGCCGGAGACCAGTATGTTGTTGGCGCCGGATCCGACCTGGAGGACGCCCTGGATCACCGATTGCAGGCCAGACCCGCAGCGGCGGTCGATGTGCATGCCGCCGGTGGTGATCGGCAGTCCGGCGTCCAGCGCCACGACCCGGCCGATCGCCGGTGCCTCGCTGNNTGCCGTTGCAGTGGCCGAGGATGACGTCCTCGATCACCTCTGGGTCGATCCCGGTCCGCTCCACCAGGCCACGGAGGGCCTGGGCCCCGAGCTCGGCGGCGGTGAGCGGGCGGAGGGTGCCGCCGTACCCTCCGACGGGGGTCCGGACGGGCTCGCAGATGACGACGTCGCGCATGGCTTGCTCCAGGGGTTGAGGGGGCCGTGGGGTCACATGAACCGGCCGCCGGTGACTTCGAGCACCGTGCCGGTCATGTAGGACGACAGCGGCGAGGCGAGGAACAGCGCGACCCCGGCGACCTCGTCGGGCTCGCCGGCGCGTTGCATCGGGATTTCGGCCATCTTCTGGTCCCACGCCTTCTGTGGCATCGCCTCGGTCATCGCCGAGCGGATCAGCCCCGGCTGGACGGCGTTCACCCGCACCCCGTGGTGGGCCATCTCCTTGGCGGCGGCCTTGGTGAGGCCGACGATGCCGGCCTTCGCGGCGGAGTAGTTGGTCTGCCCCACCATGCCGACCTTGCCGGACAGCGAGGAGATGTTCACGATCGCACCGGACCTCTGCTCGCGCATGATCGCCGAGGCCAACCGGGTGCCGTTCCAGCAACCCTTCAGATGCACCGCGACCACCTGGTCGAAGTCGTCCTCGGTCATCGTCCGCATGGTGGCGTCCCGAGTGATGCCCGCGTTGTTGACCATCACATCCAGCGACCCGAAGGCCGCCACGGCGGCCTGAAGCGCACGCTCCACGTCCTCGGCGTTGACCACATCGCAGGCCACCCCGACCGCCACCTCGGGTCCAAGGCCCTGCGCAGCCGCCTGCGCCGCCGCGCCGTCGAGGTCGGCAATCACCACGCGCGCTCCCTGTCGCACGAACGCCTCGGCGATGGCCAGGCCGATGCCTTGCGCCCCGCCGGTGACCACCGCGGTCTTGGTCTGCAGCAGGTCCATCAAGTGCTCCCGTTCTTCTCACGCGCCACCAGTTGGACCGCGATGACGTTGCGCTGGATTTCGTTGGTGCCCTCGCCCACGATCATCAGCGGCGCATCGCGGGAGTATCCTCGACCTCGTACCCCGGAGTGCCCGTACCCGCTGTGCACCCGGATCGCGCCGGCGCCGTCCGCTGGCGATCTTCCCAGATACAGTCTGCCCGGCACCCGGGCCCGACTCGAGCACCACGCTCATCCCGCGGTGCGCGGGGTCGGCGTCCCGGTCCGTGCGGCACCGCAGCCCGATCACCTTGAGGTGCTAGGCGCTCGAGAGACAGGCGGCTCATCACAGTCCTCCTGGGCTTGTTGGGGCGGCGGTGACGGTGCGGCGGGACACGAACCAACTCGGGCGGGATCACCGTCTGGCCACCGGTTAGTGACACTCCCCGCTCGTGGCCACGGCCCATTGCGGACCCCTGCCACCTGCTCGCTATCACGAGGTGTGCACGTAGATGTCCGCCGTTCCGATCAACACGTCGTCCTGGCGAGCAACCGTGGTACGCACCCAGGTACTCCCGCCGTCGTCGCAGGTGACATCGCCGGCGACTGCGGTCAAGGTATCCCCGATCCCGAAGGGCGCGCTCTGCCGCGTCCTCAACCGCACCGGCGTCTCGATGCCGGCCCAAGTCCTGACGGGCTCGTGGAGGAGTCCCACGACCGCGGCGCCGTGTCCGATGACCCGCTCGAAGCCAGCTGCCCGTGCCACGCCGTCGTCGACGTGCAAGGGGTCGGGGTTGTCCAGGGCGACGGAAAGACGAGCCAGACTCAGGCGGTCGACCACGGGGGTGTCGACTCGGGCGTCAGGTCGTCCGGCCGGCCGCGGCGTTCGTCGAGTCTGTTCAAAGAAGCCGAAATCCTCGTCCTCTCCAGCTTCGCCGTCGTTGCCCTGGACGGGTTCCCCGAGGCGACGTTCGGTGAACAGAACACTCCATCGGCATACTGTCCTGCCCTCGAGGTCGAAGTCGGTCTGGACTCGTAAGAACTGGCGGGTGCCGCCGTCCTTGGCCGGACGCTCCCAGGCGGCCGCTACCCTGGCGCGGCCCTCAAGGAAGTCCTCCTCGGTTACCGGGACGCCAGCCCAGTCGACATCGATCCCGAGGTTGAGGGTCTTTCCCCAGGTAAAGCCCAAGTCATCCACGAGGGCGTCGGCCGCGACGGCTAGGTGGAAACCCAGCATTGCCGGCGGCACCAGCCGTCCGCGGTACCCGGCTCCGCGGGCCGTAGCCGCCCGGCTAAGGAGCGGATCATCCACGCCAAGCGCTCGTGCGTAATTGGCAGGGCTGAGCCGTTCCCCGGCGAGAAAGCCGACGGCTGGGAACCTGAAGCCGGTGGTCGTCACATCCACAGCTGGTCCTGGATGGCGCCTGGTGCAATGAAACGCATGTCCGCAGCTCCCCACTCTCGTTGATCTATCAGTCGATAGAATGACCCGAGAACGGTCTGCGGTCAAGCATGACCTGGGCCACTGCGGACGCACAGGCCCCTTGGCTAGCGGCACTGGATCAATGGACCGATTGATTGTAGGGTCTGGATATGCTTGTTGATTGTCATCTCCATGTGGGGCCCGCGCAGCGCTGGATTCCAGAAGGACTTGAGCTTGCGGCCTCACTCGATGCTGGTGCTGAGTTTCCCGGTCTGCGCGAGCGGGGTGTGACGGGCCCGGCCTTGGCTGAGTACCTCGAGCGGCAGGGCGTCGACTACGCCGTGGCGCTGCCCAGCGGCCGGGACGCGGTCCAGGAGTATGCGTTGGACGAGGCTGGAGCGAACCCGCGGCTGCTCCCGTTCGTCCAGTACGACCCGCGGTCCGCACCGGAGGCGGTGCGCCGATTCGCTGACGCCTTGGACCACGGCGCTCGCGGGCTGAAGGTCCACCCGTGCAGCCACCAGCTGCCCGCGAACGACCGCTCGCTGTACCCGCTGTACGCGGTAGCGGAGGAGCGTGAGATTCCGGTGATGATCCACGTGGGCTCCTCGGTGTTTCCGGGCGCCAAGATGAAGCATTGCGATCCGATGCTCGTGGACGAGGTGGCGGCAGACTTCCCGGATCTGCAGGTGCTCTGCGCGCACTCGGGGCGCGGGTTCTGGACCTCCCAGGTCTTCCAGCTGGCGAGGATGCGACGGAATGTCTGGATGGAGCTGTCCGGCTTGCCGGCCTCCCGGGTCGCGCGTGAGTTTCCTGAGCTCGAGCGGGTTCGAGACCGGGTGTTGTTCGGAAGTGACTGGCCTTCCTCTCCGTCCGTAAGCCGGCTGGCCAAGGAGTTCGAGCAGCTGCCGTTCAGTCGGGAGCTTGTGGAGGGTGGTCTGTGGCGCAACGCATCCAGGCTTTTCGGTCTGCCTACGGCCGAGGCGCCGGAGTCCCGGTCCGAGACGGAACCTGGATCGGCGTTGAGCAGGGCGGGGGCGAGCGGATGACTGCGCCGGCCGGCGGGGCTCGCCAGGTTACCCAACCGGTGGACCGACCGCTCGCAGACCTGGTGCTCCGCACGGACGGTCATGTTGCCCATCTGGTGCTGAACCGGCCCCAGCGTCTCAATGCGATCGACGTGGGCCTAGTGGAGGCCTTCCACGGCAGGCTGGCAGAGCTGCGGGGGCGCAGTGATGTGTCGGTGGTGACCCTCACCGGGGCGGGCCGCGCGTTCTGCGCGGGTGCGGATGTGAAGAGCATGGGGGGACGCCCTGCTCGGCATCTCCTCGAGGGTGACGAACTTGAGCGTGCGCGCTCGGAGGAGCGGCGTCGGCTGCGGCGGGCGTTCTCGGTCACCGTCGGCCTCGCCGAATTGCCGCAGGCAACCGTGGCGGGACTGCACGGCTCCGTGGCGGGTGCTGGGATCGCGCTCGCGCTCGCCTGTGACTGGCGCGTCGCTGCCGAGAGCACAGTCTTCGTGCCGGGGTTCGCAAAACTTGCGTTGCCCGGAGACTGGGGCATCAGCTGGCTGGCTCGCCGCAAGGCCGGCGAGGCCGCGGCGCGCCGGCTGCTGCTGGCCGGGGAGCGCATCGACGCCGAGGAGGCGCTGCGCGTCGGCATGGTCGATCAGGTGGTCCCCGACGAAGACCTGCACGGAGCCCTGGCCCGGCAGGTCGCCGCGTTTTCTGACGCCGCGCCCACCGCGGTCGCGGCGACCAAGGGCCTGCTCCGGCCTCGGGGGCTCCGCCGCGCGATTCGGCGGGAGATCGCGGCCACGCTCGACTGCCAGGAAACCCCCGCCTACGCGACTGCGGTGGCCGACTTCCGGCTCCCCAACGGCCCCGGTCCCAGAACCGGGCCAACGAGAGGAGAAAACGTTGACTGACCAGGCTGTACGGCCCACTGGCGACGGGGTGTCGGTATCGACCAAACGGCGACTGGACATGGACGGCGTCGACGCCTTCGGGATCGTGTTCTACGCCCGGTACTGGGAGTGGTATCAGCATGCCTTCGAGGAACTGCTCAGGGTGCTTGGGCATCCCCTGCCCGAGCTCCTTTCCAATGGCGTTGGGTTTCCAGCGGTGCATGCGGAGATCGACTACCGCGAGATGCTCACACTCGATGACGTCGTTCACTGTGACCTCTGGCCGGTGGAGGTGGGCAACAGGTCGCTGCGGATGACCGCGGTGTTCACCAACGATCAGGGCCGCGAGGTGGCCAGGGCGTCCACGGTCCACGTAGTAACCGGGCGCGACCGCTCCAAGCCGTCGATGCCGGCTTGGCTGCGAGATGCGGTCGCGACCGCGACGGCTTCGCCGTCCGCCGACACCGCCCACGGCATTCAGAAATGAACCAATCTGCTGAAGACCCCAGCTCGGCACGAGTCGACTGGCACCCCCGGAGCGAAGGAGCAGCATGAGCAGACAGATTGGGCACCGCTTCCCTGAAGCGGAGTTCCGCATCGACCCGGCCCGCGTGGAGGAGTACGTAACGGCCCTAGGGGTGGAGCCCACGCCCGGTTACCGTGCCGTCCCCGGCGCGGAAGTTCCCCCCGGGTTCTTCATGTACGTCACGACGTACGGCGCCGAACAGGTCCACGACGAGCTCGGCTTCGACATGCTCCGCACCGTGTACGGTGGCACGGAGGTCGAGATGTACCATCCGGTACGCGTCGGTGACACGCTGCGCGTCCGCCCGCAGATCACGGGCGTGACGGAGAAGGACGGCCGCTCCGGGCGTCTGACGTTCGTCGAGCTCACCACCGAGTATCTCCGCGACGACGGCACCGTCGTCCTTGTCGAGCGATCCAACACGGTCCAAAGGAGTCAGTGATGGTCCTACACGTGGGAGACGTCCTTCCCGAAGTCGAGGCGCCGAAGGTGGACAGACTCCGCCTCGCCTACATGGCGGTGTCCATGCGGGACCCTAACCTGGTGCACATGGAGGACGACTACGCGGCCCGGTCTGGCCTGCCCGGCGTGATCGCCCACGGCACGTTCGTGGTGTCCTACGCCGGCGCTGCGGTCAGTCGGGTGGTCGGTGTGGACGCGATCAAGCGGCTCAAGGTCGACGTCACCGGCCCGGTGTTCCTCGGCGACGTGCTCCGGACCCGGGCTGAGGTGGTGGACGTGGAGCCGTCGGCCGACGGCGAGCTCCTCCGTCTCAATCTCACCGTGAGCCGTGACGACGGTCAGACCGTCGGACGCGGCGAGGCGGTCGTCGTGCAGCGGTCGCGATGACGGCGCAGCACGACGCCAAGCGGCGCGCGATCCTGGAAGCGGCCGCCGAGGTGTTCATGCGCCACGGATTCGACGCGGGCACGACCAAGGAGGTCGCCGCCGAGGTCGGTCTCAGCCAGCCG
Source organism: Demequinaceae bacterium UBA4004 (assembly GCA_002384765.1). Next base: position 3,129 of record DGBM01000206.1, on the reverse strand, counting down.
GCCATCTACCACTACGTCGGTTCGAAGACCGACCTCCTGCGCGAGATCGCCCTCGAGGTCGATCGAGACATGATGGCGGCGCTGGAGAATGGGTTGCGTAGCAGCGACAAGCCAGCCGACCAGCTCCGCGGTGTGATCCGTGAGTACACCGCGAGCGTGGTCCGAGACCTGCGGGCGTTCGCGGTGTTCTGGCAGGAGCTTCGCAGTCTGCAGCCCGAGATCCGCGAGAAGATCCGCAGCGACGAGCGCGACTTTGTGGCTCGCGTCGCCCGGCTGGTGACGGCTCTGCAGCGTCAAGGCCGCCTACCCGCAGGTCCGCCCACGATCGTCGCCCAGGCGATCATGAGCATGCCAAGTTGGATGTACCACTGGTACCGGCCCGGGGGTGCCCTCGACGCCAACGCGATGGCGAAGATCTACTGCAGGCTAATCGGCTTGGAGGAGTCATGAGCACAGAGACACCTCTGAACGGTCAGGTGGCGATCGTCACCGGCGCCGGCCAAGGTGTCGGTAGGGCGATCGCGCAACGGCTCGCGTCCGCGGGCGCGAGCCTTGCGGTGGTCGACCGGAGCCCGGAGTCGGCGACGGAGGTGGCCGACGACCTCGCATCGCGGTTCGGTGGCGTGGCTCGCGCCTACGCCTGCGACGTGCGTGATCGGTCCGGGCTGGAGAGCATGGTCCGCGATGTTGAGGGCATCAGCAGCCGGATCGACATCCTCGTGAACAACGCCGGCCGCTGGATCAGCGGTCCGTTTGTGCAGTCGTCGGTCCAGGAGTGGCAGGAGCAGATCGACATCAACTTCCTGGGTGTGCTGCACCTGTCCCAGCTGGTCCTGCCGCGGATGCTGGATGCCGGTTACGGCCGGATCATCAACGTCATCTCCGACTCGGCCAGGGTGGGCGAACCGGGGGTGGCTGTCTACGCTGCCGCGAAGGCGGCGGTTGCGGGCTTCTCCCGGGTCCTAGCCAAGGAAGTGGGCCGCCACGGCATCACCGCGAACTGTGTGTCGCTCTCGACCACGGTCACCCCGGGCGCGCACGAGACGTTCACCGAGGAGCAGCTCGCACGGATGCCGCGCTTCTATCCCGTGGGAAGGCTGGGTAGGCCCGAGGACGCCGCCGCGGCCGTGGCATACTTCTCCAGCCCGGAAGCCGAGTGGGTGACTGGGCAGACGCTGAGTGTCAACGGCGGCTACGCGACCCTCTGAGACAGACAGGGAAGGCGAGCGGGTCGCTGCATCCAGAGAGCGAGGCCCCGGGTCGATCTCGGATGAGGCCGGGGCCTGATCCTCCTGCCCGTGGCGTGTGACTCAACCGTGTGCCTGCCCGTCCGGGTCGTCCACGGAGGATCGGGCTGCTCACATGGCTCGGTGGTGAGCACGCCGGCTGAAGCCGGATGGATCCCGTGACACTCCCTCAGGGAGCGCGCCGAGGCGGCCAGCCATAGCCACCCGGACATGGAGGCGCATGTGTGCCGGGCCGCGGCACGTGATTATTGTCAACCGCCGAGACGGCGATCAGCTGGTGGTGGCTGGCCGCCTGGTCACCCCCACGTGGTTTCTCGGTCAGGCGGCTGCCGCACGGTGGGTTAGATGCCGTCACGGCCAGCAGGCGCGGACTCCTGCCGGGAGGTGGGCCAGTGCGGAGTTGTCCAGGTGCGTGGGAGTTGCTCGCGCGCGGGAGCACGGTCGAACTTGTCTGCCGCGGCGGCACCGAGGTCAGCAGAACCCGGGCGGGCCGAGCTCAGGCCAACGAGACCAGGCACGACAGCCCCAACCGCAGCCAGCTGACAGACGGACGTGCCGACGTGAATGCCCGCAGGAGGCGCCCATAGGACTTGGGGGAGCATTCGGCTCCGCCGGACCGGAGACCAGCTTGTCCGTGGCCCCCGAGGCGATGCCGGATCTGGTGTGGATCGTCGCGGAACGGTAATGCCACCCGGACGTGTCGTAGAGGCCCGTTCCGGCTTAGCCCGGATCCGTAAGTTCTTGGGTGGCCCGGGAGGGCCGGGTGTGGCTGAGCCTTGATCGCCGATGGTGGCTCCGATGGATTGGCCGCCCGGCTCCTCCTGGGACGCCCTCGGCAATCCCCTGAAACCGTAGAGACCTGAATTTGTGGGATCTCCCTGGCCGGCGTCCCGCTCCTTGCCATCGGGCCGCGCCCGGAGTCGGGGTCAAGGCTGGCCGTAGGCCACCCGGAGGGCCTGGCCTTGACGTCGACGAGGACGTGGTCAGCCTGGGAGCGCGGGATCCGGTCGTTCATGCCGCCTGCTCCTCTTGCTCCAGCTCACCGGCGAGGAGAGCGTGCTCGTAGGCGATCGGGGAACGCATCCCGAGCGAGGAGTGCCGCCGGTCGTGGTTGTACTCCTCGATCCAGATCGCCAGCCGGTGCCGGGCTTGGTCCTTGGTGGTGAAGTGCTCGAGCTGGCGCAGTTCGAACTCCAAGGTGGAGTGCCAGCTCTCGATGACCGAGTTGTCCAGCGCCGATCCGACCCGGCCCATCGATTGGGTGATCCCCATCCGGCCGCAGGCAGTCCGGAAGGCCTGCGCGGGTGTACTCGCTGCCCTCGTCGGTGTGCATGATGACCCCGGCCACAGCGGCCTTGCCGCCCCGGACCGCGACCGCCATCTGCAGGACCGCTTGAGCGAGGTCGGCATCGTGGTGCTCTCCGGTCGCGAACCCGGCGATCCGCCGCGACCCCATGTCGAGCACCGAGTCGAGGTAGAGCTTGCCTTCGTCGGTGGGGATCTCGGTGCCGTCCCCGTACCACTTGTGGTTCAGCCTTTCTGGCGAAGTCACGCTTGATCAGGTCCGGTGCCCGCCACCGGCCCCGGCCCTGCCGGGTGGTCTGCTTGCGACGTCGCTTGCGCCGAGCCTGCAAGCCTAGCTCTGCCATCAGTTTGGCGACGGTGTTCTCGCTGACCCGCCACCCCAGATCCCGCAGGTCTGCGGTGATCCGGGGCGACCCGTAGGTGCCACGATGCTTGGCGAATGTCAATGGCCAAGTTGCGGTCCCCACTGGTGGCCATCTAAAAGTCCCCACCCTTCGCTGAGTTTCAGCTGGTCTTGAGCCGGGTGCCTCCCTTCGCTCGTGCTTGTTTCATGCGGTAGGAGTCGCCGTCGGTGACG
>DGBM01000102.1 GCA_002384765.1 Demequinaceae bacterium UBA4004 | reverse complement strand
GATGATGACGACGATCTTCTTGCCGGCGTTCTCGGGGCGAGCGGCGAGCTGCGACGCTGCCGACAGCGCGGCACCCGACGAGATGCCGACGAGGAGGCCTTCTTCCTTGGCGGCGCGGCGCGCCCAGTCCATGGCGGTGTCGGCGTCGACGTCGATGACCTCGTCGTACACCTCACGATCGAGGTTGTCGGGGATGAAGTTGGCGCCCAGACCCTGGATGCGGTGCGGGCCAGGGGCGCCACCGTTCAGGATCGCCGACTCTGCGGGCTCAACGGCAACGACCTTGACCTCGGGGTTCTGCTCCTTGAGGTACTTTCCCGCGCCGCTGACCGTACCGCCGGTGCCCACACCGCTGATCAGGATGTCGACCTGGCCGTCCGTGTCGTTCCAAATCTCCGGGCCGGTGGTCTCGTAGTGAATCTGCGGGTTGGCCGGGTTCGAGAACTGCTGGGCCTGGACCGCGCCGCGATCCTTCGCGACCTCCTCTGCCTTCTCCACGGCGCCCTTCATCCCGAGCTTGGGGTCGGTGAGGATCAACTCGGCGCCGTACGCGCGAAGCAGCGCTCGGCGCTCTCGCGACATGGATTCCGGCATGCAGAGCACGACCTTGTATCCGCGGGCGGCGCCCACCATGGCCAGCGCGATACCGGTATTGCCAGACGTTCCTTCGACGATGGTGCCGCCCGGCTTGAGCGCGCCGGACTTCTCGGCGGCGTCGATGATAGACGCGCCGATGCGGTCCTTCACTGACGATGCGGGGTTGTAGAACTCGAGCTTGGCGATGACTTCGCCTTGTCCCGACGGGACGAGTCGGTTCACGCGGACGAGGGGGGTGCGTCCCACCAAGTCCGACACATTCGCGAAAACGTTCATGCTTCCTCCGGGTCCGGGTATTGCTGGTTCTGGGCGGTTCAGTACAAGGTTCAACTTTCAACCACAACCCTATCGTGGTTGGTTAAAGGATGCACTGTCTTCCCATGGTTTGATGTGCGAGGCCGCCTCGCGTGGTGCCGGCCCGAGGATATCGACCGATCGGAGCACCCCTGAGCACGGCATTCGCGGCGAGCATGACTGGGTATTTGGGCGAGCGGTTCTTCGCGGCCGGCGCGCTGACCAACCTCACGCTAGGGCTGGCAGTCGCCCTGGCCGCGCTGGGGGTGGGTGTCGATCTGGTGTGGCGCCAGCTTCGCTACCTCGTCACGACCGTGCACGAGCTCGGACACGTGGTGGTCGGCTGGTTCGTCGGCCGAACGATCCAGTCCGTGCACCTCAACCACGACACCTCTGGGCTCACGATTACCCACGGCAAGCGTTCCGGTCCAGGCATCTTCTTGCTGTACGTCGCCGGTTACCCGGCGCCGTCGGTCGCCGGGTTCCTGATCCTGTGGGCCGTTATCTACCGGCACGCTGGTTGGGCGATGGGCCTGTCACTCGCGCTGCTGCTGGTCTGCCTGGTCTTGGTGCGTAACTGGTTCGGCGGGTTCCTCGTGCTGCTTCAGCTCGGCGGGCTCGGCGCCATCTGGGTCTGGAACGACCCACGCGTGCTTTCGGGGGTGCTCGCGCTCGTCGGCGCGGTGCTGTCCTTCGGCGGTTTTCGGTCCTGCCTGGACCTCTTGTCGCTGCAACGACGCAGGCGCAGCAAGACCTCGGACGCCGCAGTCCTTGCCTCGCACAGCCCATTCGGGCCGGTGGTCTGGTGCTACGGCTTCACTGCATTCGCATTCGCATTGCTGGTCGCGACCGGGCTCATGCTGTTCGACCAGTCTGCGGCGCTCAGCTGAACTCGACGCCCTGCGCGAGTGGCAGATCCGTCGAGTAGTTCACCGTGCTGGTTGAGCGGCGCATGTACGACTTCCAGGCGTCCGAACCACTTTCCCGCCCGCCGCCGGTGTCCTTCTCCCCGCCGAACGCCCCGCCGATCTCTGCTCCGGACGGACCGATGTTGACGTTCGCGATCCCGCAGTCGGAACCAGCTGCAGACAGGAACGCCTCGGCCTCGCGCAGATCGAGCGTGAAGATCGAGGACGCAAGCCCCTGCGGCACCGCGTTGTGCAGTGCGATCGCCTCGTCCAGATCGTCGTACGCCATGACATACAGGATCGGAGCGAACGTCTCCGCACGCACGATCTCGGTCTGTTCCGGCATCCGAATTACAGTTGGCTCTACGTAGTAGGCCTCCGGGTGCTCGTGATCCACGGCGCGCTGCCCGCCGACCGCGAGAATTCCGCCGTCGGCACGGGCGCGGCCAATCGCGCTCAGGTATGCCTCGTAGGCGCTGCGGTTGATCAGCGGACCGACCAGGGTGCGATCTTCCAGCGGCGACCCGATCGGCAGGCTCTGATACGCCGCGACCAGTCGTTCGGTCAGCTCGTCCACGACATCGCGGTGCACGATGGCCCGCCTGAGCGTGGTGCAACGCTGGCCGGCAGTTCCGGCCGCACTGAACACGATGCCGCGCACAGCGAGCTCGAGGTCGGCGCTCGCGGTCACGATGGCGGCGTTGTTGCCGCCCAGCTCAAGCAGGTATCGGCCGAGCCGTGCCGCAATGCGGGGCGCGATCTCCTTGCCCATCCGAGTGGATCCTGTGGCGCTGAGCAGTGCCACTCGTGGATCGTCGACCAGCGCGGTGCCGATTTCGCGACCGCCGAGAATGAGCGCGGTGAGTCCTTCGGGAGCACCGACGGTGCGGGCGGCCTGCTGCATCAACGTATTGACTGCGTGCGCGGTCAAAATTGCGTTCTCGCTCGGTTTCCAGACAACGGCGTCCCCGCAGACGAGCGCGAGCGCAGCGTTCCAGGACCACACCGCGACCGGGAAGTTGAACGCCGAGATGACACCGACGACGCCGAGCGGATGCCACTGCTCCATCATGCGGTGACCGGGTCGCTCGGAGGCGATGGTCAACCCGAACAGCTGGCGCGACTGCCCGACCGCGAGGTCGCAGATATCGATCATCTCCTGGACCTCGCCCAAGCCCTCGGAGCGAATTTTTCCGGCCTCGATCGCGACCAGCTCACCGAGCGTCTCCTTGTGCTCGCGTAGTAGCTGACCGAGCTCATAAACGAGCCGACCGCGCACCGGAGCGGGTGTGTCGCGCCAGGTGATGAAGGCCCGCTGCGCTTCGGCGAGCACGTGGTCGACGTCGGCGGGCGTGTGCACGGTGACTGCGCCCAGCCGCTCGCCGGTGATCGGGGAGCGCAACTCGTGGTCGCCGGAGTCCGGTAGTTGTGCGTCGAGGCGTGCCAGCAGGTCGGAGGTCCGAGTGCTCAGATAGGTCATCACAGGTCTCCTATGGGGTATGTGTGCCCGCGAAGAACGAGCCGGTTCGAGTCTGCAGGAAGGCGTCGAAGCTGATCTGCTCCTGCGCGATGAAGCCGTGGTCCGGCAACGCCCCGGAGCTCACCATCTCCAGCACCGCGACGACCGACGCTGCCGTCGTCCAGGAGATTGCGCGCCACCAGCGCCCGTCGATCTCACGCGGCCGATAGGCGCGCACGTATTCCTTGCGGAAGGGTTGGCCGGGCGCGTACGGCGCATCGTCGCGTAGGTTGCCGCCGACCGCGGCGTGCAGATACACGACGTCCGAATCGATCGGCGGTTTCGCCTTGACCAGGAGCTCGCCGGCGAGCTCCCGGCGATCACGAAGTCCGAGCTCGTCGAACACGAACCGCATCTGCTTGAAGTGTCCGGGGTAGCGCAAGGTCTTGTAGTCGAGGCGTGCAACCCGTCCTTCGAACGTGCGGCACATCGTGCCGAGCCCACCGGAGGTGAGTGCCGCCTCAAGGACATTGCCGCCGATCACCACACGCTCGAGCTCAGTCATTGCCGAGACCAGTTTGCGGACGCCGCCACGAAGTACCTCGCAGTCGTTGAGGTATTCGTTTACAACTCCTTCGGGAGACCAATTGAATGCGTAGCCGAGCAGGCCGACCGGGTTTTGCGGCAGCGCTCCTACCTTCAGTTCGATGCTGGTCATCTCCGCGAACTGTGTCGTCAGCGAGGCGCCGACGATGCCGATTAGGCCGGGGGCGAGCCCGCACTGTGGGGCCAGAACAACCTCGGAGCCACAAGCCGCGAGCTCGGCGATGTGATCGGTAGTCGGAACGTCCTCGGTGAGGTCGAAATAGTGCACCTTCGTCGCGTGCGCGGCATCGGCAACGGTGCGGTTCAGGTGGTAAGGCAGGCAGGAGATCACCGCGTCAACCGTGGACAGTGCTGCGGTGATGGCGTTCGGGTCGCGCACATCAAGTCGCGCGGTGGCCATCGGCAGCCTCAGGCTGCTGCGATCCACTGCGTCATAGCCGGTCACCTTGAAACCGGACTTGCTCAGAAGTCGCGCGACAAGCTCACCTACTTTGCCCAGACCGATGACGCCCACCGTGTTGATCATCTCGCGCCCCACTTCGCTGTTGGCCGCCCAACCGCCTGCTTCGTACGCCGCGAAGCAGGCTGTTTTAGCCAGTCTGTCACCTTTCCGCTCTCCGGTACGCTCGGGAAAAATCGCCTGAGTAGGAGATCCGCATGAAGCTGTCCGACGCGCCCACGACCCGCGCCGAGATCGAGATTCACGCCTCGGCGCAAGAGGTATGGCAGATCGTGACCGACCTTCAGATTCCCGCGTTGACCAGTGCCGAGTTCCAGGGAGCCGAATGGTTGGACGGGGTTACCGAGCCGGTCCTCGGTGCCCGATTCGTGGGCCGGAATGCACATGAAGCGATCGGTGCTTGGGAGACGACATGTGTGGTGAGCGTGGTCGACGAGCCGCACGAGTTCGCTTATATCGTTGGGGATCACGAATCCCCGGGCGCCGTGTGGCGCTACCTGATCGAACCGTATGACGGCGGCAGGAGCGTGATGCTGAAGCAGATCGCGCAGATTGGTCCGGGTCCGTCAGGGTTGACACCGGCAATCGAGCGGATGCCAGAGAAGGAAGCACGGATTATTGAACGGCGTCTTGGTGAGCACCACGCGAACATGACGGCGAACCTAGCGGAGATCAAGAAGCTCGCCGAGAGTGGGAGGCAAGCCGGTCCGACAGTAAGGTGATCTGGTTCACCGCGCCGCGAGATACGATGGCTCGCAACTCATCAGAACCAACCCAGGAGCAATCGTGACCGTAACCGAGTCGACCTCATCTCCGGAAACAAACCCGGAGCTGGATTGGGCGGCGTTCGAGAACCGTGCGCCGTCGGTAGGTCACCTTTTTCGCGATCGCGTCGCGCAGACGCCGCAAAGCGAGGCGTACCGATTCGAACGTGATGGCTCCTGGCAGAGCCTGACCTGGGCAGAGACCAGCCAGCGAGCGTACGAATGGGCCGCCGGGCTGATAGAGCTCGGCCTCGATCCGCAGGACCGCGTAGCCATCGCGAGCGCGACCCGCGTTGAATGGGCGCTCGCCGACCTTTCAATCGTCTGCGCGGGGGCCGCAACGACGACGGTGTATCCGACCTCTATCGCCGGTGACGTCGCCTACATCGTCGGGGATTCCGACTGCCGCGTGGTGTTCGCCGACGACGACGCACAGATCGAAAAGCTCCGGGCGCACCGAGGTGACCTGCCCAGCGTCGTCAAGGTCGTCACCTTCGACGGCACGGCCGACGGCGACTGGGTAATCAACGCCGACGATCTCGCCGCGCTAGGCCGCGAGCGCCTGAGTGCTGAGCCCGGCTGCATCGATGCGCGTATTGACGCCCTGCGGCCGGAAGATCTCGCGACGATCATCTACACGTCCGGGACCACGGGTCGCCCGAAAGGCGTCCGACTTCCGCACGCGGCCTGGACCTACACTGGGTCTATCGCGGCCGCGACCGATCTGGTCACCGCAGACGACCTGCAATACCTGTGGCTGCCGCTCGCTCACGTGTTCGGCAAGGTTCTGCTGACGATTCCGATCGCGGTTGGTTCGCCAACAGCAATCGATGGCCGGATCGACAAGATCATCGACAACCTGGCCGTCGTCAAGCCGACGTTCATGGGCGCGGCGCCTCGGATCTTCGAGAAGGCGTACTCAAAGATCGTCCAGGTTGCCGAGGGCGACGGCGGAGTGAAGGCAAAGCTCTTCCGGTGGGCCACTGCAGTCGGCCTTGAAGCAGACGCCGCGCGCCAGTCGGGCCGAGAGCCATCAGGACTGAAGTACAAGCTGGCGGACAAGCTCGTGCTGAGCAAGATCCGCGATCGTTTCGGGGGCCGGATCAAGTTCATGCTGTCGGGATCCGCGCCGCTGAACGTCGACATCGCGCGGTGGTTCGGCGCGATGGGCCTACAGATTCTGGAGGGGTACGGGCTGACCGAGACCGGCGCCACCACGTCGCTCAACCTGCCGGGC
>DGBM01000298.1 GCA_002384765.1 Demequinaceae bacterium UBA4004 | reverse complement strand
GATGTCGATGCCCTTTTCGCTCATCGCCTCCACGGCCGTGCCGCTGAGCGCCGTGCCTGGCTCGGACCCTCCCGACCACGCGACGGCACGGTCGCCCGCGAGCGCCGTGAACCAGCCCAGAGCCATCTGGGACTTGCCGCCGTTCTTGACACACAGGAACAGCACGGCGGGTCGGGGGTCGTCCGCTGCGGGGATGGGTGCTTGGGAGGCGTCGTCGGTCATGGATCCTATCCGTGGGTGAGGGCGTCGGCGAGGCGCGCGACGCGGGGGGTGAGGTCGTCGAAGGCCTTGCCAAAGGCGTCGGCATGGCCCAGGGCGGGGTCGGGGACCGACCAGTGGAGCGCCACGTTGGGGGCTCCCAGGTCTTCGTAGGCGTTGTCGCACACGGCCACCACGATGTCGCTATCCGTGACCACGTCGGCGGCCGATGCGGGCGTGGGTGCGAGCGGCGTGAGGCCGTGGCGCGCGAGCTCGGCGAGGGCGAGCGGGTGGAGGGCGTCCGCTGGCGCCGTGCCAGCCGAGGCGACGGGGGAGTCGGAAGCACGCGCGAGCAGGCTCGCGGCCATCTGGGACCGTGCCGAGTTGGCCGAGCACACGAAGACGACGCGGGTGCCGGGCGGCGCGACCCCGTGGGCCGCGGTCGCCGCCACGATCGGGTCTTCCCACGCCAAGGTCAGGTACGAGCGCCGACCGTCGCCGTCCGAGCGGCGCCTGCGCACCAGTCCGGCGGCTTTGAGGACTCCCAGGTGATGGGCCAGCAAATTGGACGGCAGGCCCGTGCGCTCGCCGAGCTCGCCAGGCGATAGGTCGCCGAGGGCCAGGGCGTCGACGATGGCGAGCCGGCGTGGCTCGGCCAGCGCGGCGTGCGCGCGGACCCTTGATGCCTCAATCACAGTTGAGACAATATCATCACCGCGGCGTCGCATCCGAGGCAGGGCGACGCCCGGACGGTAAATCCTGTCGCGCTAGACGGGCGATACTTCCTCTTCGGGGCGGGCTTGATGCTCGGTCTGTGGCTGCGCGGCGGCGTCCGCCGGGGCGAGAGCGTCGTAGGACAGGTCGACGCGGCGCAGCAACTGGGCATTGAGCGCCACCACGATGGTGGACAGGCTCATGGCGACCGCGGCCGCCGCCGGGTTGAGGGCGAAGCCAATGCCGGTGAACGCGCCGGCGGCCACCGGAATCGCGAGGGCGTTGTACCCCGTCGCCCACACCAAGTTCTGAATCATCTTGCGGTGCGAGGCGCGGGACAGCGCGACGATGGCGAGCACGCCGCGCGGGTCGCTGGATGCGAGCACCACGCCCGCGGCCTCGATCGCCACGTCGGTGCCGGCGCCAATGGCGATGCCCACGTCGGCGCGGGCGAGCGCGGGGGCGTCGTTGACGCCGTCGCCCACCATCGCGACCTTCCCCCCGCCCGCCTGCAGCTTCTCCACGGCGGAGTCCTTGTCCTGCGGCAATACCTCGGCAAATACCTCGTCGATGCCGAGTTCACGGGCGACGCGATCCGCGACCGCCTGTGAATCCCCGGTGATCAGGGCAACCGACACTCCTTGGCGGTGCAGCGCGTCGACGGTGGCCCGCGACGCGTCCCGCACGGGGTCCCGCGTCGTGAAGAGCCCCACGACGACGTCGCCGACGGTGACATACAACGTGGGGCTACCCTCGCGTTCCCAGCGTTCGCGGGTTCCGACTGCGGCCTCAGGGGCCTCGATATTCAGTTCGGCGAGCATCGACNNGCGGCGGCGACGGCGAGCACGCGCGCCTCGTCCCAGTCGTCGAGCGGCTCCACCTCGGCCACCGTGTGGCTGCCCTCGGTGAGCGTGCCGGTCTTGTCGAAGAGCACGGACGAGATGGAGCGCATCGCCTCGAGCGCGAGCACGTCCTTGACGAGCACACCCGCCTTGGCAGACTTCGCCGTGGAGATGGCGATGACCAAGGGAATCGCGAGCCCCAGCGCATGCGGGCAAGCGATCACCAGCACGGTCACGGCACGCACGACGCCGGTCGAGAGGTCTCCCTGCGCGGTGTAGACCGTGAACGTCACCATCGCGGAACCGAGCGCGATGTAGAACAACGCCTGTGCGGCGCGGTCCGCGAGTTTGCGGGCCCCGGACCGCGATTCCTGCGCCTGGGTCACCATGCGCTGGATTCCAGCCAAGGCGGTGTCATCACCCACCGCAGTGATCTCGACTCGCAGCGAGCCGTCGGTGGCTACGGTGCCGGCGACCACGCGTTCGCCCTCCCCGCGTCTGACGGGAGCCGACTCTCCCGTGATCGTCGACTCGTCCATGCTTGCGGATCCTTGTGCGATGGTGCCGTCTGCGGGGACGCGGGCTCCCGGTCGGACCACGACCACGTCGCCGGTGACCAACTCCGCGATGCGCACCGTCTCGACGTCATCGCCCACCACGCGCTCCGCCTCGTCAGGAAGCAGTTCGGCCAACGCGGCGAGCGCGCTGCTGGCCTGCCCCACGGCCTTCATCTCCTGCCAGTGACCCAGCAGCATCACCACGATCAACGTGGCAAGCTCCCACCAGAAGTCGAGACTGCCGATGCCAAACGTGCTCGCGAGCGACGCGAGGAAGGCGACGCTGATGGCGAGTGAGATGAGCAGCATCATGCCCGGCTGTCGGTTGCGAAGCTCGGGCACTGCCATGGTGAAGAAGGGCCGCCCGCCCCAGACGAAGATGACGGTGCCGACCACGGGCGGGATCCACGACGATCCTGGGACACTCAGACTGAAGCCCAGCCAGTCCTGCACCATCGCGGAGAACAGCACCACGGGGATCGCGAGCGCGAGGTTGATCCAAAACAGGTGGCGGAACATCTCCGCGTGACCGCTGTGGTCCGCGTGCGCCTTGTGGTCCTCGTGGGCGCCGTGGTCTGCGTGATCCATGAAGTCGCCTTTCGTCATGGCGACCAGGCTAAACCGTCCAGCGCACTGGAAGGTCAAGGAATCGCGTGGCGCCCGCGGCGCAGGACCTTAGGCCCCGATCGGCGCCCCTGGACAGAGTGACACTTCGATGGTGATCGAAATGACCATGCCGCACTGGGCGCCCGAAAAAGAATCCGAGGCCGTCGACCTCCTTGCTGCCGCCACAGAGCCCACTCGGTGGCGCATCCTCGCGACCCTCGCCTCCGCCGGTACCCGTTGCGCGTGCGAAATCGAGCCCGTCGCGAACGTGGCCCCCAACGTTCTCAGCTACCACCTCAAGGTGCTGCGTGAGGCGGGGCTCGTCACGTCGGCACGGCGCGGCAAGTGGATCGACTACACGATCGCCGGCGATGCGCCGGCACGGCTGGCCAGGGCCCTTCCCACCGCGCTGCCGGGCATGCCGCAGGCGACGCGATGACGATCGTCGAGCACCTCCCCGAGACCAAGCGGGGCATCGGGCTTGCGGGTGTGGGCGCCATTGCCGCGTGGGTGGGCGCCTACCAGTTCAACGAGCGCATATGGGACTGGTTGCTCTACGCCCGCATCGGCCTGGA
>DGBM01000272.1 GCA_002384765.1 Demequinaceae bacterium UBA4004 | reverse complement strand
CGGATTTGGTCCGGCCGAACTCGTCCTCGGAGCGGGCCCAGGTGTAGGCGAGGCTCACTAGGTCCCAGGTACCCGAGCGTTTCTCTTGAACGGTACGGGCCTACAACTCGGGGCGGCCAAGGAACACGAGGTCGACGGATGCGGTACGGCCACGGTGTCGGCTGATGTCGGTGAGTCACCGCTTGCCGATGCCTCGGCGAGCAGTCCACGTATGCGGTGGGTGCTCGCGCGTGCAACCGACCTGCAGCGAGATTTGCAGGCGTACGACTCTGGATCTCGCCGCAGGACGTATCAGCATCCATCCAGCGCCCACCTTGTAGGTGCACGTTGCGGACTGACCACATGCGGCCGATCCGGTGGTTTCCAATCTGCTTACACCTACAGGAGTTGTGATGACACAAACACCGGAGACCCCAACCCCCGGATCCACCGCAACCGAGGCAGCGACCGTGCAAGCACCCGCAGCTGCCCACGGAGCAACGCCAATCCGCGGCATCGGCAACGTCCCGCGCTCGTCGATCGAAACCGGCAAGTTCGGGCGGCTCTTCCGAGGCCTGACGCCACTGGTTCTCGACGAGACGCAGATCGACACCCTGGTGGCCTCCATGGTGGACACCGGAGACCCCGCAGCGCCCGGTGGATGGGCGTCCACGCCGACTCCGTCGGACAGCGGACTAGCCGCCGGCTGGACCTACCTGGCTCAGTTCATCGACCACGACATCACCTTCGACCCCACGTCGCTGCTCGACCGGGCCAACGACCCCGACGCCCTGGAGAACTTCCGCACCCCACGCTTCGACCTCGACAGCGTCTACGGCCTAGGTCCCACGGCCAACCCCTGGCTCTACGACAGCAACGACCCGGACAAGCTGCTCCTCGGTGCAAATCCCCCCGAGTTCCTGCAGCGCGATCTCAACCGCAACCACCAAGGCCGCGCGCTCATCGGCGATCCCCGCAACGACGTCCACGTCATCATCGCCCAACTCCACCTCGCCTTCGTCGAGTTCCACAACCACGTCGTCGACCGGGTCCGACAAGACCCAAGTCTCGTCACCGGCGTTCCGGCCACGCCCGTCGGCGGTTGGGGCGGCGGCTCGCCGGTGAGCGGAGCGCCGACCTTCGGTCAGATCGTCACCCTCGTCCGCTGGCACTACCAATGGTTGGTGCTGCGAGGTTTTCTGCCCGCCGTCTGCGGCGCCGACGCCGTCGACGACGTGCTGAGGTCTAACAAGGGCAAGCTCGACGCCGTGCTCAAGCTCTACAGCGTGAAGCGCAAGCCTTGGATGCCGGTGGAGTTCTCAGGCGCTGCGTACCGCTTCGGGCACAGCCTGGTGCGCGACGCCTACCTGCTCAACGGCGCCGGCATCCCGGTTCTGCCGGTCTTCACAGCCGCCGGAGACACCGACCCGCTGGCCGACCTGCGCGGCTTCCGCCGCCTGCCAACTGGCTGGGAAATCGAGTGGCACCGCTTCTTCGACGGACTCCCCGGTTCAGGACCAGACACTCAGCGCGCCCGCCGCTTCGACACCCGCATCGCCGGCGCCCTGCACGCACTACCGGCGTCGATCGACCACATGGGCCGCTCGCTCGCAAAGCTGAACCTCCAGCGAGGCGTGGCGCTCGAATTGCCCAGCGGCGAGGACTTCGCCACCGCGGTGGCCGGCAAGCTCCGCATCGACCCAGCAGAGGTGCAGATCCAGACCGGCCTTTCTCACCCCGCCCCCCTGTGGTTCTGGATTTTGAAGGAGGCAGAGCTCACTCGAGACGGCCAGACGCTTGGGCGAATCGGTGGACGCGTTGTTACGGAGGTTCTCGTCGGGCTCGCCGAAAAGGACCCCTCTTCGTTCCTCAAGGCCCAACCAGACTGGACGCCCACGCTTGGCGCGACGCCAGGCGCCTTCACCATCGCCGATCTGCTCACCATCGCGGCCGTCACGCCCTGACCTGCTGGGGGGCCGCAGCCGCAGTCCGCCCAGCACAGAGGTTCAGCGACGTGGCTGCCGCATCCGCATCGCTCGTCGACAGCGCGTCGCTACTCGAAACGTGGGCCCGCCACGTCCCTGAAGGCATGCAGGTGGCGGAAAGTCGGGCAAGGTCGATCGTAAGCCTTGAAGCAAGGCCGCTCCGAACACCTGTACCAAAGTACTACAGCGCACGGGGCCACCTCGGCTCTAGAGCTGGACGGCCTAGATGAGCGACGACCAGATCGCCGCATCATCGCAGGAGGCACCGAAAGACGTTAGGCAACTGCGAGACATCTTGGTCCTGATGGACCAGGCGCGGCCGCTGACCACTCCCTCGGTGGTCCATCTTGCCCCGTGGAGCTCAGGGAACCGAGCCGGCGACCGCGACGGTCTATCAGGTGTAGAACGTCTCTTTCCCGCTGAAGAACAAGTTGCGGTTGGCGTTCTCCCAGCGGATTTGCATGTTGTAGAGCGCGTCCTCGCGGATGCTGAGGTTGCCGGTGCAAACCCACCCGGCGCCGCCATAGGAACCGGCAGAACGAATGGCGCGGTCCGGCTCTGAGAGGCCGTAGTACGACGAGATCGCGACCTCACCCGAGTAACCGGCGTAGGTGATTACGCACAGGTTGTCGGTTGCGTCGTCCCATGTGGCCTTCACCACGACGGTGCCGGCCGCATTCCTCAGGACCATTGAGTGGTCGTTGGCAGACGCGGGACCACTGCTGGTGACGATGAGCGCGGAGATCGCGGCAGCGGCGAAGCTGCGCGGGCAAGCATGCGATTCTTCTTCAAGGTGTTCCTCCCGAGGTGTGGGGTCGGCCCATGGCCGCCCGCAGGGAAGGATCACACGGCGGGGTGGTCTTGGCAACCGCTACGCGACGTCCGGTCCGCCCTCGGCTTGGGTAGTAGTGCCCAAAAGACGGGTGCCGGGCGCTGGCGACGGCAGACGTCCGGCGCCCAGGATGCCTGCGCATCCCGCCCGCCATATGTAGACGCACAGCAGCCCGCGCCCGACCTGGGGGTGCTGGAAGCTAGAGGGGCGAGAGTGGATGCGGGCCGGGATGATCGCCCACGCCCACGGTGGGCAGGTGTTTTCGTCAACGCTCAACGGCAGCGACCTCTCTGACCCGGGATATGCTGAACCGTGGAAAGTGGGCGGATGAGGGACTGGCACACGGTCATTGGCAGCGTCCGCATCGACCCCATGCGTACCTGCTCGGCATGGCCGCACGGCGTCCACGAGGACATGTCCCGTGCCTGATGAAGAGATCGACACCCGTGCCGGCGATCCGCTTGAGCAAGACGCGGAGTCCGGAGCGAGGACTCCGCGCCAACGGATGCGGAAAGCGCTGACGCCGTCTTGGCGGCAGGCTGTTGTCGGTGCCCTGCTGGCCGTCCTTGGCTTCGCGTTCGTCGTCCAGGTGCGTGACACCGCAGCCAACGACACGTATGCCGGAGTGCGGGAGAGTGACCTGATCCAAGTGCTCAACGGCCTCAACGGCACGGCCGCGCGCGCGCGACGTGAGGTAGACCGGCTTGAGAGCCAACGTGAGGACCTGGGTGACGAAAACCAGGCCCGCACCGAGGCGCTGGACAATGCACAGCAACGGCTGCGCACCCTCAACATCATCGCTGGCCTGGTTCCGGTCTCCGGCCGTGGCCTGCGCGTCACCATCACCGAGTCCACCAGTCGGGTGAGCGTCGGGTCGCTGCTCGACACGATGCAGGAGTTGCGAACGGCGGGTGCCGAGGCGATGGAGCTCAACGACTCGATCAGGATCGGCGCCAACAGCTCCTTCGAGAACGCCGGCAGCGGCATCGAGCTCGACGACCAGGTGGTCAAGCCGCCCTACGTCCTGGACGTCATCGGCGACCCGCGCAACCTGCGCACAGCACTCACATTCATCCCCGGGCCCATCGATACGCTACAAACCTTCGACGGGGCGACCGTCACCGTCGAGGAGCTCGACTCAGTGCAGATCACCAGCGTCCGCGAAGCTCTAGAACCTGAGTATGCGCAGTTCGGCACCGGCCAGTAGCCCGCCGACCACGTCCCACTCGTACTGGAGGACCAGGTCGGGTGCGAGCGGCACCCAGACTGCGGTCGCGGTCGTGGTCGCAACCGGGTTGTCGCCCGGCACCCACCAACAGACGGGCTCGTCACCTGTCAGCGCGCGAGCGTCGGCGAACGAATGAGGGTGGGCCGCTTTGCCGCGAACCATCTCATTGCCCCAGACGACGGGCTGAAATGTGTCGACACCGGCAATCGGTGCATCGTGCGGATGGTCGACGACCCATCGCTCGGACTGTTTCGCGACCAACCCATTGATCTGTATAACCAACTGGTCAGCGCTGGCATCGTTGCGAGGGTCGGGCAGCCTTAACAATGTTGGGTCCTGTTCGGGATCGATGGAGGTACCGGCCAAGACCGGCGTTTCAGGTGCGGGGATCCCCCAAAGCCATCCTTAAGCTCCACCATAACCGCCTTGGGGACGATGACCTTGGGAACGGGCCCGCAAACGGGTCCTCTCGCAGTCGGGCGACAGGCGCGGCCGCGGTACCCAACGGACGCCAATGCTCGGTCCGAGTATCACGGCCACTGGGAACCTTGACGTGCCATCCCTCGTCCTCTCCCCCCACGCTGTGTCGCAGTGTCACCCCGATCTGGGCTAGCGAAAGACCTGGGGAATCGTAGTAATCCGCCTCCAGCTGATGGCGCGGATTCGCAACTCCGAGACCGTCGCTCCCATGGCAGCAAAAGCGGCAGGCTGACTTCCAGTCCGACGTCGAACTTGCGTTCAATCTCCCACCCAGTCCAGAGGTCGCATCCCACAAGTACGCGAGGCGACGCGTGCAGTTGAGACAAGGTGGGCCTTGAACGGCCAAGGACTTCTCCGCCCACGCGTGTTCGGACCGATTGTCCACCGCACGGGGAGCCTCCTGCATAACGAACACCAGTGAACGGCGAAAGTCATGAGAGGCAGACATGCGGTGGCGAGAGTTGACAGGCGGGGTGACGTGAGCGCATCGGAACGCCGACCAGGAAGCTGGACGGCGGTGGTGATGACGAGCCCAGACAGAGCCATGAGTCGGCGGCGTGTCGGTGGGTGCTGCCACAATCTCGCGCCATGAACAACGACTGGCCCGGTTGGGCTCTAGCAGCGGTCCCCGCCGGGTTGACTGTAGCCGGCCTCGTTTGGGCGGTGACGTCGTGGCGCCTATCAGGGCCATCGCTGCGCGTCCACTGCCTGGCATACAGCGAAGTCATCGTTGTCCGCGTCTTCAACGCGGGTCGTGTCCCTGACAGCGTCGAGCACGTTATCCTTGGTGGCATGCGCGGAGGGCGTGGAGGCTTCGACCTCACTCCCCACTTGAGTCTGCCGTTGCGCCTCGAGCCGGGACAGTCGCATCGATGGCGGCTCCGTGCTAGCGCCGCCGAGATTGAGCACCTTCGCTCGCCCATCCGCCGTGGGTGGATGTCCTTGTGGGTGCTCACTGGATCGATGCAGCAGCGACGTGTCGAAGTCCTGCCGGTCGCCGGTGAAGCCCCTCCGATGGTTGGATGGCGACTCGTGCCGCGGCGGACCCATCTGGCTCGCTACCTCACTGCCTTGGCCGCGGCTGCAGCGTTGATGGTCGCAACCTATGCCGCCGAACCGTGGTCAGCGTGGATACTGGCCACGACTGGATTTTGCGTTCTACTACGGGCACTCTCTGCCTTCGGATCCGTACCAGGCTTCCAACGTCAGCGCGTTGAACGCTGGGCTTTTGCCGCCATCTGGTGCGTATCCCTCGTTCTCTTCAGCAGAGGAGTGGCACGAGGCAGCTCGGTCTCCGTGCCGAACGTGGACGTGGCACTGATTCTCGGCACGTGGGTCGTGGCGTACTTGATCGGCACTCCAGGTGCCGCTGCCTATGCCATTGACGCAGGTAATGCCGCTAAATGCTGGGGGATTCGGGCCAGCAGGCATATTCGGCTTCTGCCCCGTCGCCTTAGTGCACTGGCGAGGCGTTGAGGTTGGGCGCGCATCCCCCCGGTCCTGGCACTGCAGGCAAGGGGTGACTCTAGTCAGATGCGAAGGTTCTTGGGGCCAGACGATTGCGATGCTGCGGCTGCTCGGCGTTGGGCGCGCCAAGGACAATGGACGTCACGGTCATCACCCTCCTTGCAACTCTTGGGACACGATGGCTCAACGGAGATGAGGTTCGCCGCAAGTGTGTGGCGCGACCCTCGCCAATGGGCAGGCATAGTCCCGCCTGGCGCGTCTCAGATTGACTGGGCGGGGGCAGGAAGTGCCCGGCCCGCCGTTCGTGGGGCCGCTGCCTACTTGCGGGCGGTCCTTGCACCGAAGTAGGAGCCGGTCGCCCCTCCGAACCCGCCGGCGACGACGCCGAGCATGGTCTGCAGGTGGGTCAGGCAGGCATCGACTGTGGGGTCCGCCTCCTCGAGGTCCACGGTTGGGGGCGTGCCCAAGTTGGCGATGGCGTCGAACTCGACTTCGCGGATTGCTGGGGTTGCGTCGCCCGCGTTGATGTCTTGTGACCCCTAGGCGCCCGGTGCGCCCGGCGTTACGACCTCCGACACGCTGCCGGGACCCGGAACTGTTGCCGATGTGACCGCGTCTTCCGGCGTGTCCGCCTCCGCGGTCGGGAGTGAATCGTCTTGGTCGGCTCCATCGGCGTGTGAGCCTGCGGGTTTATTGTCCGGCACGACTGCGGCCTGTTCGATAGTGCGAAGGAGTACCGACCAGTTCACGGTCGTTCTCGCCGTCGTGCTTTAGAACGAGCCTGATCCCACGATCCTGCTAAGTAGATGCACTATTTGCAGACTAGAAATTGACGGTGCCGTCGCTCAACCCTCCAGGTCGTCAAGGAACTCGCGGTCGGCGCGAATGCGGTCCAGTGCGCCGTCATAGGTCTCGCGCTGTTCCGTGATTTGCGGGTGAACTGCTTCGAACGCCTTCTCAACAGAGTTGTGGACGCTGCTCAAGGCGACATAGTACGGATCAGAACACGCCCCGAGAACCGCGGCTTGGGTCTTGGCATCGCGGTCCGCTTGCTCAACGTCAGAGGGTGTCGCCACTCCCTCAAGTCCCTGCGAGGCTGCGCACTTCGAAAAGGCGAGGCGCGCGGCGTCCATGCTCGCGCCTGACTGCAACGACTTATTCAACTTGACCAGGTCTGCTGCAACGTCGTCACGGGCGACCCACAAGCTTCCAACCGCGCCCCAGGACCGACCTGTGCAACCGCCACGGAAGTTGCCGCGCTGAGCCTCGACATCTTCGAGCGTGACGTCGTACAAGGTCCGGTAGTAGGTGTCTAGGCTTTCGCGCTCAAGTCCATCGCGGACCTTGGCGTTGAGAGTGGAGCCATCGGGTGGGACCTCGCCTGAGAGGCCAAGCGACTCCATGACTCGTTGTATGTCCTGCTCCGGATACTGAAAGTCGATGTAGTACTCGAACCCGGCATCAGCCATGCAACTGGCAACAAGGCTTTGTCGCTGCCATGCCTCCCAAAGCGCAATGGTGTCGTCACGCAGGACGGCATCGTCGCTGCGCCCGAAGCCGACCACGTCATCGAACGGCGGCGCGGGTTCCTCGGCCGACCTCAGAGGTGGCGCAGAGGATTCGCGTCCCACCGTGTCGCTCTCGCTCTGACCGCACGCGCTAAGCACAACCACCAGCGAGACTGCCAATGCAAATGTCCGCACAATTTCCCCCTACGGATACCCAAGATATTGGTCGACCGACAGGCCATACAAGTATGAGTACTTGTCTGAGTTGTTGTAGAGCCACTGCTGTCGTGCTTGATTCGTGTGGAACTACAACTCGATGTAAACGTCGCCGAGCGGCCTGTTGGTGTTGAGCTCAGCGAGACCAGTGTCTTGCCAGTTCGTGGTGCTGCCTGGGATGGCGGAGTTCAGATTGGGCCGAAAGATGTCAGCGAGTTGATGATCGTTCGCCTGATTCCAGATCGTGAGCAGGTAGTCAGCGGCATTCCCACATCCGCCCAGCGCATTCGTGTGCGTCACTACGTGGATGTGTGAGCCCCAGTTGGCACTTGTTTGTGAGTTTTCGAGGTAGCCGTTGTCCTTGCTGTTCTTCGACACTCGTACCGAGTAGCCTCGCGAGTGGAGGTTGCGGCTCCGGTTTGTGGTGTCGTAATAGGTGCCGACCGAGTTGCCGTTGGCCGCATACCAGTTCCAGAAGCGTCCGTTGACGTTTTCCTGACGGCCAGGATTCGTGCACTCACCGCGGGAGCCGGAGTCGGCATGTCGCGGAGACGAAAGGAACACCCGATAGCCATTGAAGGCATCGTCCGAACCGCCCGACGGTGAGATGATGAAGTCTCCGCCGCTGATACCTTCAGGACTAGACGCAGTGCCGTCATGAGCAACGGCCGGCCTCACGGATGTCAAGGACAGAAGCAGCAGAACGACGAGACCGAGCCTAGTTCGCATTGAAGACCCTCCCCCAGCTTTGGTAAGCAAGAATGTAGACCCCCGTAAACGGCCTGCGCAAGAGCTCTACTAAGGTGAACTCCTTGGCCGCGCATCGTCTTTTACACACACGGTGTCGACTGTCCGCACCAGCGGCTTGTTGAGGCGGCCGGAGTTCTTGCTCCGGCCGCGGACAGCTACCGCCCCTTCATCCGAGCGTGCCATCCGTTCCTGCCAGTTCGCTGATCGCTTCGTGTCTAAAGTTGCTTGTAGCCACTACTCCGGGCGTAAGTGCCCGCTGACGCACCTGATACTTCCGGTCTGTGCGTGAGAGCCACCCCGGCCTACGCGTTGGGCAAGGCGACGGTGACGCGGGGACTTGCGGCAGCCGAGAAGGCGCCCCTGCCCTCGGTGGAGATGCAGCTCCTGACCGGCGAGTACGTCGCTACCTCGAAACGCTCCTCGACTCGAATCAGAAGACGAAGTGCATCAAGCTGCTCGGCCGGCGTCGGGACTCGAACACCGGATTCCCGCGTGCACCCTCGGCCCGCGACGCCCAGCGGCACCGGGTGGTCTAGACACTCTGATCGACCAACTCGGCCTGAGCATCACCTATCGGAACCTCCCTGAAGGCATCTCATGCCGAATGTACTACCGAGGCGGCAAGCCGATCTCCGAGATCGACGCCAACACGAAGCGCACGCCCCGTCAGTGTACGAGAACCGTACAGTATTGTACGATCGACGTATGAAGAGTGCCCAGCTCCTCCCCCTCTTCAGGTCCGAGGCCCAAGCCCGAATACTCGCCTGGCTCCTACTGAAGCCTGACCGAGAACAACCCATCTCCACGCTCTCGGAAGTAGCCGGAATCGCCCATCCAAACGTCTTGAACGAAGTGAACCGGCTCGTCGAATCCGGCATCCTCAGCGAACGAAGAGCCGGACGATCGCGCATGGTCCGCGCCGACCCGCAAAGCCCCTACTTCCAGCCGCTGATTGCGATCTTGTCACGCTCGTACGGCCCCATCGTCCACGTCGCCGACGCCGTCGAAGGACTCGACGGCATACGCACTGTCATCGTCTTTGGATCCTGGGCCGAGCGATACAGCGGAATCCCAGGCCCGCCCCCACGCGACGTCGACATCCTTCTGGTCGGCACACCCGACCCCCGAGCAGTCCGCTCCACGAACAGATCACTCGAAGAGTTGCTTGAGCTTCCTGTGCAGATCCTCACGGTCGGCACAGGCGATTGGGACGACCGACAAGCCGGCCTCCTTTCCACCATCGCCTCCCGCCCATACGTCACCATCGTCGACCGAGAAGGCCCCACATGAATGCTGCCGCCATCGCCAAAAGCTCCCTCAAAGACCTACTCGACGAAGGTGCGATCGAGCAGGTCGACGTCGACGTGAACACCGTCCGCCGATTCACCAGCCAGGCAATACGCCATATCCCTACCGCCGAGGCCGGAATCGCCCTCGAAGACAACGAAGGCGCCTTCCAACTCGCGTACGACGCATGCCGCAAACTCTGCAACGCGCTCGTCCTAGCCACCGGTCTCCGAGTCACCACCGACACCACACAACACCACGTACGAGTATTCGAGGCAGCAGCCGCGATCGCCCAAAACTTCAATCAACGCCAGATCGTGCAAGATGCGGCCGACCTCCGCTACGTCAGAAACAACGCCGAGTATCGAGGCGAAGACGTCACCCGTGATGAAGCCGAGGAAGCGATCACAGTCGCAATCGAGCTCGCGCAAGGACCAGATCCCAAATTCAACCCCTCCATCTCAGAATCGACCGGCCTCGGCAGTCGCCCATCAGCCCTGCGCCATGTCCACGANNCACGAACCGCGAGTAGTGACCCTGGAACGCCACGGTCACGTCGCGAGTTGGACCGTTGCGGTGCTTGGCCACGATCAGGTCGGCCTCGCCGGGACGGGTCGACTCCTTCTCGTAGGCGTCGTCGCGGTGGAGCAGGATCACCATGTCCGCGTCCTGCTCGAGCGATCCGGACTCGCGCAGGTCGCTCATCAACGGACGCTTGTCGCCGCGCTGCTCGGGA
>DGBM01000134.1:251-3037 GCA_002384765.1 Demequinaceae bacterium UBA4004 | reverse complement strand
CCGCCGAAGAACAACGCCAACTACGCGTGGCTCCAGCACATCCTGTCCAAGCTGGCGCCGGGTGGGCAGGCCGGCGTGGTCATGGCCAACGGGTCGATGTCGTCCAACACGGGTGGCGAAGGGGAGATCCGCGCCCGGATCGTCGAGGCGGACATGGTCTCGTGCATGGTCGCGCTGCCGACCCAGCTCTTCCGCTCTACGGGGATCCCGGTGTGCGTGTGGTTCTTCGCCAAGGACAAGAGCGCCGGGGCGAAGGGGGCGACCGACCGCACCGGTCAGGTGCTTTTCATTGATGCCAGAGAGCTCGGGTACATGGTCGACCGGGCCGAGCGTTCGCTGGCGCCGGAGGACATCGCCAAGATCGCGGACACCTTCCATGCCTGGCGCGGCTCGGCCTCGGCTGTTGAGAAGGGACTGGAGTACGAGGACGTGCCCGGCTTCTGCGCGTCGAAGACGCTCGCGGAGATCAAGGCGGCTGATTACGCCCTCACGCCCGGGCGGTACGTCGGGGCGCCCGAGTTGGAGGACGATGGCGAGCCAATCGAGGAGAAGATCGAGCGACTCACGACGGAGCTGTTCGCGCAGTTCGATGAATCGGCGCGGCTGGACCGAGTCGTGCGTGAGCAGTTGGGGAGGCTCTAGATGGGCGCCAACCTTGTGAACGCCGCCGATCTGATTGCGGATGGTGTGCTCAGAATCGAGGACGGAAATCACGGAGAGTATCGACCGCTGAAACATGAGTTCGTTGATGATGGAGTTCCCTTCATCCGAGCGGCCGACATGACGTCAGGTGTAGTGGACTTTGCGGGTGCTGGACGGATCGACGATGTTGCGCGCGCGCGAATCCGGAAAGGGGTGGGTGAACCAGGGGACGTGCTGCTCTCGCACAAGGGGACCGTTGGGCGTGTGGCTGTCGTCCCAGCGGATGCGCCAGACTATGTCTGCTCACCGCAGACGACCTTCTGGCGTTCGTTGGACCATGACCGCCTAGATCAGCGTTTTCTTCGCTGTGCTCTCGAATCCAATTCGATGCAGCGTCAACTGCAGGTTCTGATGGCCCAGACAGACATGGCGCCGTATGTGAGTCTGACGGACCAG
This sequence comes from Demequinaceae bacterium UBA4004, assembly GCA_002384765.1. The sequence goes on along the minus strand of DGBM01000134.1, from coordinate 1,939 downwards.
CGTCGTTTGATGGTCCCGCTGCCACCCATCGACGAGCAGCGGGCGATCGCGGAGGTGCTGGGGGCACTCGACGACAAGATCGCCGCCAACACCCGCCTCGTCGAGACGCTCGACGCTCTGAGACGGGCCCGTCTGCAACCGATGCTTGATGACGCCGAGCCACAACCCCTGTCAGACATTGCGGAGTTCGTGAATGGTCGTGCCTTCACGAAGGACGCGAGTGGTACCGGCAGAGTGGTCATCCGGATCGCGGAACTGAACTCGGGCCTCGGTGGATCCACGGTCTACAACGACATCGATGTCGACGACAGGCATCTGGCTCGCCCAGGAGACCTGCTCTTCGCGTGGTCTGGATCCCTGACGGTTCATCGCTGGTATCGACCCGAGGCGATCGTGAACCAGCACATCTTCAAGGTCATCCCCAAGGACGGCTATCCGATGTGGTGCGTCAACGGGGTTCTGCAGCGCAAACTCGCGGAGTTCCGCGCCATTGCGGCCGACAAAGCCACGACGATGGGCCATATCCAGCGGCGACACCTTGACGAACCGGTCCTGGTGCCTCGACGAGAGGTCATGGAGCGAAATGACGAACTGATGTCCGGGCTGTGGCAGCGCGCCCTCGCAGCGGAGATGGAGAGTGAGAGGTTGGCAGCCACCCGCGATGCATTGCTCCCGCTGCTCATGTCAGGAAGGGTCACCGTCAAGGATGCGCAATCAGTTGTCGAAGGGGTGGCGTGATGGTCCAGGTGGCGACGTTCACTGAGGACGCCTGGGAGCAGCTCGCGCTGGAGGCGCTGGCCGAGCACGAGTGGCCGGCGCTGCCGGGCACGGCGATCGCGCCGGGCTCGGGGGAGCGGGCCACTTGGGACGACCCGGTCATCCCTTCGCGCCTGATGGCCGCGCTGACCCGCCTCAACCCCGGGGTGCCGACCGAGTACCTGCAGCAGGCGATGGCCGACATCCTCGCGCCGAAGTCGCAGGACGCGATCACGGAGAACTTCCGCTTCCACCGCTTCGTCGTCGACGGCTACCGCGGGCTCAGCTACCTCGACGCCGACGGGCAGGAGCAGAACCCGACGATCCGGCTCGTCGGCGCACGGGTCGAGGACAACGACTACCTCGCCGTCAACCAGGTGACCGTGCGCGCCGGGGAGGTCCAGCGACGTTTCGACGTGGTGCTCTACGTCAACGGTCTGCCCGTCGCGGTCATCGAGCTCAAGCAGGCCGGAGCCGCCAACGTCGACGTCACCGCCGCCCACGCCCAGCTGACCACCTACGTGCGTGAGCTGCCGATGGCCTTCCGAACCGTGGTGATCACGGTGGCCAGCGACGGCCTCTCGGCAAGGTATGGAACCCCCTTCACCCCCCTCAACCACTACTCGCCGTGGAACGTCGACGACGACGGTGCGCCGGTCACCCTCGGCGTGGTGCACGAGGACAGTCACTACGGCACCGGTCTGGAGCACCTCATCGACGGGGTCTTCAACCTTGAGCGGTTCCTGCAGCTCATGCGGGACTTCACCGCCTTCGACTCCGACGCCAGTGGGCTGCTGAAGCGCATCGCGAAGCCGCACCAGTACTTCGCGGTGAGCAAGGCCGTCGGCACCACGGTGCAGGCGGTGCAGAGCAACGGCAAGGCGGGCGTCGTCTGGCACACCCAGGGCTCGGGCAAATCGATGGAGATGGAG
>DGBM01000134.1:0-232 GCA_002384765.1 Demequinaceae bacterium UBA4004 | reverse complement strand
TGCTGCCGGAGGCGCCGGTGCAGGTCACGCGCCGGGCGCAGCTGCGCGAGGAGCTCGCCTCGCGGATGACCGGAGGCATCTACTTCACGACGCTGCAGAAGTTCGGGCTGAGCAAGGCCGAGCGCGACTCCGGTGCCGACCACCCGATGCTCTCCGACCGGTCCAACATCATCGTCGTCGTCGATGAGGCCCACCGCAGCCACTACGACGACCTCGACGGGTACGCCCGACA
>DGBM01000089.1:867-2710 GCA_002384765.1 Demequinaceae bacterium UBA4004 | reverse complement strand
GTCGTGGTGACCTGGGCGATCGCGCGGTTGCCGCGACGCTGGAGGTCCTCGACCAGCCACGCGGTATCGCCCAGCGTGGCCGACATCAGCACAAACTGTGCGTTCGGTAGCTCCAGCAGCGGCACCTGCCACGCCCACCCCCGCTGTGGGTCCGCATAGAAGTGGAACTCGTCCATCACCACCAGCGAGGCGTCGGTGGCGGCGCCGTCTCGTAGGGCAAGGTTCGCCAGGATCTCGGCGGTGCAGCAGATGATCGGCGCGTCGGGATTCACCGCCGAGTCGCCGGTCATCATGCCCACAGTGGCCGTGCCGAAGAGGTCGATGAGCGCGAAGAACTTCTCGCTCACGAGCGCCTTGAGCGGCGCCGTGTAATAGGTGCGGCCGCCGGTGCCCGCACGATGCGCCGCGAGGGCCGCGAAGTGCGCACCCGTGGCCACCAGCGACTTGCCGGAGCCGGTGGGCGTCGCGAGGATCACGTGCGCGCCGGAGACGATCTCGATGAGCGCCTCGTCCTGGTGTGGGTACAGCGCCAAGCCCTGATCCGCCGCCCAGCCGGAAAACGCCTCGTAGAGGGCGTCCGCATCGGGACTGGCGCCAGCAGCGGTGTCGGGCAGGCGATCTATCAGGGGTGGGGTGGAGTGAGTCATCCGTGCCATTGTCCCGGCTTCAGGGAAGCAGATGGACAAAACCCCGCCGACGCCTTGGCGTCAACGGGGCTTGTGGGCTACCGCAGCCACGGCGCTACGGGATGTCGTAGACGGTGGTGGCCTCGTTGGCCGACTTGATCTCGTTCTGGATCTTGTCAGGCAGGTAGGCATAGGCGTTGGTGTCGTTCTTACGCAAGAACGAGGACCGTAACTTGTCGAACATGGGCTCTCCTTGGGGTTGAGGCTTGGGGCCCGGGAGCCTGACGTGGTGTCCGGGCTGCCGGCGCCCCACGTTGGGATCAAAAAAGGCCTCGTCATGGCTGTAGCGATTGCGACGCTGCCAATTCGAGACCGTGCCTACATTCTATGCCAACGAGGCCGGAAGCGGTGGCATTCCCGCCTAGGTGCGGGCCCGAGCCACGACTCTGCCGCGCTGGGACTCCCAGAAGTCGTCGAGCATTTCCTTCAGCTCGGTGGCTCCGGCGTCGGCACCAAAGGGCTCGGTGTGCGGCTCGAAGCGCACGCCCTCTTTGAGGGTGCCCGCGGGCACTGGGTCAAAGCCCATCGCGTCCACCAGGGTGCTCACCGCGGCAACGTCGTCTGCATCGTCCCCCGCCACGGCCAACGCACGACGTTCGGGGTCGCCGTGCGGCGCCGCCAGATTTTCCAGTTCCCACACGCTCGCGTGGTTGAAGGTCTTGACCACGCGGGCTCCGGGGAGTGACGCGGCGACCACCTCGGAACTGGACGTGCGGGCGTCCTCGAACTCCTCGATGCGGCCGTCCAACTCCCACCAGTAGTTCATGGCGTCGATCACCAGGCGGCCAGCCAGGGCATCGGCGGGCAGCGTCCGGTACTTGCCCAGCGGTATGGCCAGGATGACGATGTCGGCACGGGTGGCATCGGCAATGCCTGCGGCGTCGGTGGAGCCCGCGACGGTGACGCGCAGTCCCGCATCGCGCGCCAGCCCAGCCAGCGCCTTGCCCACGCGTCCCGCGCCCAGGATGCCGACGCTGCGGATCGATGGCGGGGACGTCACCCTTCGATCGTAGGTGCAGTGCAGTGCAGTGCAGTGCGGTGCGGTGCGGCGTAGCCGACGCGGATTCCCGCTGGGGTCCGCGGACCTGGCGTCTCGCATTACCCGCGTCGGCGTCTCGTGTCGCCCTCGCCTTCCGGTCCGGGCGTGTTCCGACCCC
>DGBM01000089.1:0-837 GCA_002384765.1 Demequinaceae bacterium UBA4004 | reverse complement strand
CCTGGTAAGCGCCTGTCAGACCCTTCTGTTTGACTGGGTCTATGGCAGTCGAGGCGGCAGTGAATGGGGCGGCGCAGATCACGCACGTGAGCTCCTTGGTGGGCGACCTGGCGCGCCTTGATGTCTCGGGCTTGTCGCAAGAAGACTTCCTGGAGACGTACGACGCTGTGGCGCGGCTCGGCCGTTTGGCTGACGCGTTGCGGGCGCGGTTTGCGGGCGATCTTGCGCGGCGTTCTGCGCCGGACCTGCCCGGGGGAGGTCTGGCCCGGCAGCAAGGATTCGGGAGCGCGGGCACGATGGTCGCGTCCGTGACCGGCGGATCTCGGACGGGCGCGCTTCGTGCAATCGATGCCGGACGCGCACTCCTGCCGGATATGGCCGCGATGCTGCCTGTGGCAGACCAGGCCGGTGAGCCACCCTCGTCTTCAACTCCACCTCCTCCCCGCTACCCCGCAGTGGCGTCGGCCACGACGGCTGGCGACTTATCCGTGGATGCCGCCGGACTCATCACCGCCGGTCTTGAGACCCTGACCGACCGGGTCTCCAGCGATCAGCTTCACGCGCTGGAGGAGCGTTTGGTGGGCAAGGCGGTGAACTTGGCGGAGCATGAGGTGCGTCGGATGGTCGCGAGGGCTGTGGCGCGGGCTGATCTGGCCGGTCATGAGGAACGTGAGAAGCGTCAGCATGCGGAACGGTTCCTGGCCTGGAAAGAGGACCAGACGGGGATGGTCACGCTAACCGGTCGACTCGACGCTGTGACCGCCGCGCCCTTGCGCACCGTGATCGAACAGATGGTCACTCAGCAGTTCGGGGCGCGCCGTGATCAGGACCCCACCA
>DGBM01000091.1 GCA_002384765.1 Demequinaceae bacterium UBA4004 | reverse complement strand
AAGACGCCGTCCGAGACCGCGCAGTTGATGAGGGACGTCCTAGACCGGTAGTTCGTCAAAACTAGAGGGACTCGTCGTCCCTCCTGCGCGGCGGCCAGTCCGACGAACCGAGCTCACGGGAGATCGTCCTCGCGGCCTCACGCAGGTGGTCGAGGACGGCGTCCGATGGGGGAAATTCCGTGGTGGGCATCACGACGCCGATGGCGGCGATTACTGCTCCTGAACGATCCGCGATAGGTGCCGCCATGCACGATTCGCCGAGCACCGCCTCGTCCCGTTCCGAGGCGCTGGCATTCTTGGCGATGACGGCAAGCTCGGCGGTGAGCTCTGCGGAATCGACGATGGTGTCTCCCGTGAGGCTCCGCAACCCTCCCGCCAACAACTCCGTGGCCCAAGGCGGGTCGTACGCGAGCAGCACCTTGCCGAGTGCAGATGCGTGGGCGGGGATGGTGAGTCCCGTTTCGTACATGTGCTGTCCACCGTCCGGCCGACGGTTGTGGTGAATGATCAGTACCTCATCGAACAGCGTGACACCGAGCCTCGTCGAAAAGCCTGTGCGGCGGGCGAGTTCGCGGGTCCACCGCATAGCGCGGGCCCGCACCTCGTGGGTGTCCAGGTAGACGTTCGAAAGTTTCAGGAGGGCGGGACCGAGCCGATATCGATTTGAGCCCGGCTCCTTGGCAACGAGTCCGTGCTCCGCGAGCGATTTGACGATGCCGTGAACGGTCGATGGGGCAAGGTTGAGCTCGGCTGCCAGCTCGGTGATACCGAGGTGGCGGGCACCCTGAAGCGCTTGCAGCACGCGCGCCGCGCGGTCAATCGCTTGGATCATGCTCAGCCCTCCGAGGTGAGATCCATTATTGCCTGGATCGCGACACGCCCCAGACCTTGACACCGGGGATATTGGAAGTATATTCGATAATGTCGAATGATGTTCCAAAGGTGGAACGTCGCGGCCATCGGTCGCATCGGCGAATCCTGCTGTTCAAAGGAGTGCAGATGGATGACAACAGCCGGTGGCAGAAACTCGCCGCCGAATTCTTGGGCACAGCCTTCCTCGTCTTTGTTGGAGTCGGCTCGGTGCCCGCAACGCTCATGGTCAATGGTGACGCGCCATTCACGATGGCGGACCTTGGCATGATCTCCCTTGCGTTTGGCACGATCGTGATGGTGACGGTCTACGTGTTTGGTTACATCTCGGGCAACCACATCAACCCGGCCGTGACGTTTGGCCTGGCAGCGACGGGTAAGTTCCCCTGGAAGCAGGTCCCCGAGTATGTGGCCGCGCAGGTGCTCGGCGGCACTGCTGGAGCCTTCGCGATCGTGGGTGTGCTCGGCATGACGGCATCGGATGTGGGCCTCGGCATCGCCGCCTACGGCGGTATCCCGTGGTACCAGGCATTCTTTGCCGAGTTCGTGGGCACCTTCATTCTGGTGTTCGGCGTGTTCGGCGTGATCTACCGCAAGGCGGCCGCAGGCTGGGCAGGCATGGCAATCGGTCTGGTCGTTTTCGCGGCCATCATCCCGGTTGCCCCGGCAACGGGAGCATCCATCAACCCTGCGCGTACCTCGGGCCCCATGCTCGTCCAGCAACTGCTCGGCGGCGAGGTCCTCTGGGAGCAGTGGCCCATCTATGTGGGGGCCGAACTCCTCGCTGGCGTCCTCGCAGCACTCGCCTTCGGGCTCATCGCACACACCAAGGCCGACAAGGCTGTGGCTGAGGCTTAGGAGAATTCAATGAAGAAGCTCATCAACGCACCGGAGACGGTGCTCGCAGACGCCCTCAAGGGTATTGAGGCGGGCGACCCCAACGTTCGGGTCGACCACGTCAACCGTGTGATCTACCGCGCGACCCCCAAGGCCGACGGCAAGGTTGCCTTGGTGTCAGGTGGCGGCTCAGGCCACGAACCACTTCACGGGGGATTCGTCGGTGTGGGAATGCTCGACGCCGCGTGCGCGGGCGAGGTCTTCACCTCACCTACGCCCGACCAGATGCAGGAGGCCACGAAGGTGGTCGACCGAGGCGCCGGAGTGCTCCACATCGTCAAGAACTACACCGGCGACGTCATGAACTTCGAGATGGCAGCGGAACTCGCGGCTGCCGAAGCCGGAGTCGAGGTCGCTGCGGTCGTCACCAACGACGACGTGGCTGTCAAGGACTCGCTGTACACGGCGGGTCGCCGCGGCGTGGGAATCACCGTGCTGCTCGAGAAGATTGTGGGTGCGGCCGCCGAAGAGGGGCGCGACCTCGCAGCGGTCAAGGAACTCGCCGAACGGGTCAATGCGCATGGTCGATCCATGGGAATGGCGCTGACGAGTTGCACAGTGCCTGCCGCCGGAAAGCCTACGTTCGACCTGCCCGACGACCAGATGGAGATTGGTGTCGGCATTCACGGTGAGCCCGGACGGCACCGTGTTGATCTGGCCCCTGCCAAGGACATCGCAGCGCAACTCGTCGAGCCGATTCTCGACGACCTTGACATGACAGGAGCGCCAGCGATCGTCATGCTCAATGGGATGGGAGGCACTCCTCAGATTGAGCTCTACCTCATGTACGGCGAGGTGGCGGCCCTTCTGGAGAAGGCAGGCGTCAAGGTTGCTCGCACTCTTGTGGGCAACTACATCACGTCCCTCGACATGGCAGGTTGTTCGGTCACGGTACTCAAGGCCGACGACGAGATGCTGGGTCTGTGGGACGCCCCCGTTCACACCGCAGGCCTTCGCTGGGGCCGCTAGAAAGGGAATGACCGTGACTGAAGGAACCATGACCATCGACAGTGCTCTGGCCTGGCTGGACAATTTTGCCCACCAGGTCACCGAGCAGAAGGCATACCTCACCGAGTTGGACTCTGCGATCGGCGATGCCGACCACGGGATCAATATGGCTCGAGGGATGACCGCGGTGATGGCCAAACTCGAGACCACAACTCCTCCGACCCTCGACGAACTCTTCAAGAGCGTCGGCATGACGCTCGTGACGAGCGTGGGCGGCGCGAGCGGTCCTCTCTATGGAACCTTCTTTCTTCGGATTGGCACGTCGATCGGCGCCGTCTCCTCGTGTGACGGCGCCGGTTTGGCGGCCAGCCTGCGAGCGGGCCTTGGCGGGCTCGTCGCCAGAGGCAAGGCCGAGTTGCAGGACAAGACCATGTTTGATGCGATGGCGCCCGCGCTCGACGCCTTCGACGCCGCGCTCGCCTCAGGTCGGTCGCTTCAGGAGTGCACCGCGGCCGCACGCGACGCCGCGGCGGTGGGCAGGGACGCCACGGTGGACCTCGTCGCACGCAAAGGTCGCGCCAGCTATCTCGGAGAACGCTCCAAGGGGCACATGGATCCGGGCGCGACGTCTACGGCAATGCTTTTCGACGCGCTCGCGGACACTATCGCATGAGTCCTCGGGTTGGCCTCGTCGTCGTCTCTCACTCGGCGCCACTGGCGAGAGCCGCTCTTGACCTCGCGTTGGAGATGGTGGCGGGCGACCCTCCCCCTATTGAATTGGCCGCTGGAACCGCTGACGGAGGCACGGGCACCGATGCTGCGCGTGTTGCCGAGGCGATTCAGTCGGCAGATGAAGGTGCGGGCGTGGTGGTGCTCATGGATCTTGGCTCCGCCATCTTGAGCGCGGAACTTGCTCTCGAGTTCTGCCCCCCTGACACGCGTGCAGTGCTGGTGGGGGCGCCTTTCGTCGAGGGGCTCGTCGCCGCAGTGGTGCGGGCTGCCGCAGGTGCGACGCTTGAGGACGTTGCAGACGAGGCTCGTGCGGCGTTGTCGCCCAAGACGAGTCACCTCGGGGACGATTCGGCGCCCCCCATGCAGAGCGACGTGAAGGTGACGGAGCCCCCGGATGCCACGGCGACCGCGACCATCGTGAACGTCGACGGGCTGCACGCCCGTCCAGCCGCCGCACTCGCGGCCGTGGCCGCAGCGTTCGGCGCGCGTTCGCTCGTCTCCGCATCGAATTCGCGCGCCGACGCACGGAGCCCCCTTGCTCTCGCAGCGCTCGATGCAAGGCTTGGGGCCGTGGTGACACTTGAGGCGTGGGGGGAAGATGCCGAGGAGGCGGTGGCCGCGCTCGGCTCGGCGATTGCCGCTGGATTCGGCGAGGAAGTCGTCGATGTGCTGCAGCAAGCTGCCCCGCGCGCCCCACGGTCTGGAGCCACGAGGCTGGGAGTGTCGACGGGTCGTGCCGTTGGCCCCGTCCACGTATTGCGGCGAGCGACACAGGAACCTCCTGCGGCGACCTACACGGCTCCCGAGCGAGTCGACGAAGAGATTGCGGCGGTGAAGGCTGCCGGACACCAGGTCGCCGCCGCCTACCGCGACCGTGCGTCGATGGTGACCGGGCAGGCTGCGCAGGTCATGGAAGCCACCGCAATGATGGCGACCGACCCGACGATCGTCGACGGCGCCGCACGGAGGATTCGCGAGGGGATGGGGTCGGCACGGGCGGTGTGGGATGTGATGCGCGGACTCGTGGTCAGGTACGAGGCCGCAGGGGGATTGCTCGCTGGGAGGGTCGCGGACCTGCTTGATGTGAGGGATCGCCTGATCGCCGCCCTGACGGGACAGTCCGTGGGTGGACTTCCCCAGTCCGGTGACCCCTTCGTCCTTGTCGCCTCGGACCTCGCCCCTGCCGACACTGCTTTGCTCGATCCCACTGTGTGTCGGGCGATCTTGACTGAGAAGGGCTCGGCGACTTCTCACACCGCGATTCTGGCGAGGGAGTTGGGGATTCCCGCTGTGGTGGGTTTCGAGGGGGCCCTCGAGCTCGCTGATGGAGTCACGGTGCTCGTCGATGGGTCGACGGGTGAGGTCATCGTGGACCCAGCCGCTGAAGTGATTGCGGCGGTGAAGGCTGCAGACAGTCCTGAGCCCTTCGAGGGGCCTTGTGTGCTCGACGACGGTCGCCGCATTCTGTTGGGAGCGAATGTCGGGGCCTCGCACGACGCCGCCGGTGCGGCCCAACGGGGGGCCGAGGGCGTCGGCCTGTTTCGGACCGAGTTCTGCTTCCTGGATCGTGCTGGCGAACCGTCTGTCGAGGAGCAAGTGGACCACTACGCGACGGTGCTGAACGCCTTCGCGAACCAGCGCGTGGTGATTCGCACCCTTGACGCTGGGAGCGACAAACCACTGCCCTTCCTCACACCCGAGCGGGAACCCAACCCGTCGCTCGGTGTGCGTGGTTATCGGACGACCCGCATCCATCCAGGCGCTCTGAATCGCCAACTTGAGGCAATTGTGACTGCCGCGCGACGTAGCGGCAGTTCGCCGTGGGTCATGGCTCCCATGATTTCGACGGTGGAAGAAGCCACGAGCTTCGTTGACCTCGCGCGATCGGCAGGGCTCGACCAGGTGGGAGTCATGATTGAGACGCCTTCAGCGGCGACGATGGCCAGGGAACTCTGCGATGTGGTCGACTTCGTGAGCGTCGGGACCAATGATCTTGCCCAGTACGTGATGGCTGCCGATCGCATGTCACCCGATCTCGCAGACCTGACCGATCCCTGGCAGCCAGCGGTGTTGCGTACCCTTGCCGCCATCGCGGCAGTGGGTCTCGAGACGGGAACTCCGGTGGGAGTGTGCGGCGAGTCAGCGAGCTGGCCCGACTACGCGGCCGTCTTGGTGGGTTTGGGTGTCACGAGCCTCTCGATGAGCCCTCGACTCATTCCTGGTGTTGCGAGGGTTCTCCGTGGAGTCACCGCCGAAGCGTGCGCGAGCGCGGCAGCCGCCGCGATCGCAGCGCCGACGGCGGCCGCAGCCAAGAACGCAGCAGGCACCAGGCTGCGAATCGCAGAACCGGCCTGAGGTGTGCCGTGTGACGCGCGGGCTCACGTGAAGGTCCGTGGCGCGCCGGTCCTCGCCGCGGGGCTCGCGCCGGGTGACCATAGCGGCATGACCACTCAGGCCACGCCGGTCAGTCGCGCCACGACCGCCACCGCCCATGCGGTGACGGAGTCGGTCGCGCGCGTCCGTGCCGCCGCGCCCGGCTGGGTCGGCGGCGCGCTCGCGGGCCTCCAGGCCGCGCTGTTCTCTCTCGCGCTCGTGCTCATTCCGGTGTGGGTCGCATCGGCGGCGGTGGCCGACGCGAACGTCTCGTGGGGCCAGTCAAGTGGTACGGCGACGCGGATCTGGCTGCTTGCGTTCGGCGTGCCTTGGGCCGTCGACGGCGTGACGATCACACTCGCGCCCTTGGGACTCTCCGCGTTGACCGCCATCATGTTGGCGCAGTTGGCACGGAGATTCGCGGCGGCCACCTGGGTAGCGGGCTTCGCGGCGGTCGCCGCGTTCGCCGCCACCGTGGGCTTCGCCACGACGCTGGCGTGGGCGGGCGTCGATGACACCCGCTCCCGCATGGCGGGGGCCGTCGTGTGGGCGGTCCTGCTCGCGATTCCTGCCGTGGCGTGGGGCCTTCTCAGGCAACACGGCGCGACGATGGCGTGGCTGGCGCGCGTCCCCGGCACGGTGCGCGGCGGCGTGAGAATCGGCACGGCCATGACCGCGGGGGTGGTGGCGCTGGGGGCGATCGTCCTCATGGTGTCCACCGTTGCCTCGCGGCACCAGTTTGCGGACGCCGCCACCGGCTTGGGAGTGGATTCTGCCGGGGGAGCGGCGCTGGCCTTTGTCGAGACGCTGTACGCGCTCACGCTGGTCGTGTGGGCGGTGTCGTGGCTCACCGGGGCGGGCTTCTCGCTGGCGGGAGTCGACGTATCCTCGGCGCAACCGCTTCCGGACACCATGCCCGCGGTGCCTTTGCTGTGGTCGCTACCTCATGCATCGGGGGGATGGCTCGCGTGGAGTCCCGTGGCCGTCATGGTGCTCGGAGCGATCGTGGTGATTGCCATACGGTCTCGGCTCGGATCCGGATGGCGGCCGCTGGGAACCATCGGCATCGGCGTGGTCTTGGCGGGCTCGGCGATCGGCGTGGCGTCGGGCTTCGCGCACGGCGCGATGGGCCCTGGCGTGCTCGCCTCGGTGGGTCCGCAGGCGGTCGTCGCCGCGGTCTTGGCGGCGTCAGAACTTGCGCTGGGAGCCGTTGTCGCATGGGCGCTCTTGCGAGCATTCGCACATGTCGCGCGGCCGACCGCTAGGGCAGGCTTATCCCGTAGCGGCTCTCCAGAGCGTCCCGATACTCCTGTTCGCACTGAAGTTCGCCCCGATGGGTGAGGGCTGAACGCAGGCATTGGTCGTGTGCCGCTGACTCCTGGGCAAACACCACCCACGCCACGCCGGCGATCGACAGCATGATGGAAAACACGCCACCCATGGCCAGCAGCACCCTCAGCACCGCCACGCGGCCCACGCCAATGGTGGCCACCAGCGCGAGCGTCACAAAGATCCCGGACGCGAAAGCCGCAGGCAACACGGCGAAGCGGTAGGGGAATGGCATTGACGATGCGATCCACGCGACCAGCAGGGAAAGCACCAGCAGGAGCGAGTAGCGGCGCAGGGTCGCGGGCATGGGAGCGGCGCCCTTTGCGGGCTCGGTCATGCGCTGATCCGTTTCATCACGTTCCCAGCATGCCGATAGGGTCTGTCTGTGACAAACCGGCCGGCGCGCCTCGTGGTGCTCATCTCGGGGGCGGGCTCCATCATGTCCGCCCTGGTGGACGCCGCACGCGACGTAGGATTCGGCGCCACAGTTGCCGCAGTGGTGACGGAAAACCCCAACGCGGGCGGGCTGAGCGTCGCCGCCGCCGCCGGCATCCCGACCGCCGTCGTCGCGCTCGCGGACTTCCCCGATCGCCTCACGTGGGACCGCGCGCTTGCCCGCACGATCGACGCGTTTGAGCCCGACCTCGTCGTCTGTGCGGGATTCATGAAGCTGCTGGGGGAGCCCACGCTCGCCGCCCACGCCGGTCGCATCGTGAACACCCACCCTGCTCTCTTGCCGGCGTTTCCGGGCGCCAAGGCGGTTGCCGATGCGCTCGCGGCAGGCGTGAAGGTCACGGGATGCACTGTCATGCTGGTCGACGAGGGCGTCGACACCGGCCCGATCCTCGCGCAAGCGGCGGTCGAGGTCAGAGACGATGACACGAGGGCCACACTGCACGACCGCATCAAGAACGTAGAGCGCGACCTCGTCGTCTCAACTGTGGGCACCATGGTGCGAGCGGGCTGGGCGGTCGACGGTCGCATCACAAGGCTTGGGCAGCACACGGGAAGGGACAAAGAATGAGCGAGCGGCAGCCGGTACGGCGCGCCCTGGTATCCGTCTACGACAAGACGGGCATCGAGACCCTGGCGAAGGGCTTGGCGGCCGCTGGAGTTCAGATCGTGTCGACGGGGTCCACCGCCACGCGCCTCGCCGAGGCAGGGGTCCCCGTCACCGCCGTGGAGGAAGTGACGGACTTCCCCGAGTGCCTCGACGGGCGCGTGAAGACGCTTCACCCGCGCATCCACGCCGGCATCTTGGCCGACCGCAGGCTTGAGTCTCACCGTGCGCAACTCGACGAACTGGGCATCGAGCCCTTCGACCTCGTGGTGGTCAACCTCTACCCGTTCGCGGCGACGGTCGCCTCGGGGGCGTCCGAGGGCGAAATTGTGGAGCAGATCGACATCGGCGGGCCGTCGATGGTGCGCGCCGCCGCCAAGAACCACCCCTCGGTGGCTGTTGTCGTGGACCCCGCCCACTATGACGCCGCTCTGGATGCCGTCCGTGAGGGCGGCTTCACGCTCGAGCAGCGTCGCGAACTCGCGGCGAAGGCCTTCCGTCACACCGCCGACTATGACATCCATGTCGCCTCGTGGATGGGCAACGTCTTGGCTCCGGACGACGACGGCTCCGGCTTTCCCGGTTGGATGGCGGCGTCCTACGAGCGCATCGGCACCTTGCGGTACGGCGAGAATCCTCACCAGCGCGCTGCCGTGTACGGCGACCCTTTGGTGCCCGGCGGCCTGGCGCACGCTCGCCAACTGCACGGCAAGGAAATGAGTTACAACAACTACGTGGACGCCGACGCTGCGGTCAGGGCGGCGTACGACCATGCAGGCACGGCGGTGGCGGTCGTCAAGCATGCAAACCCGTGTGGAATCGCAGTGGCGGACAGCGTGGCGGAGGCCCACCGCAAGGCGCACGCGACGGACCCGGTCTCGGCATTCGGAGGCGTGGTCGCCACCAACGCGACGGTGACGGCCGAGGCCGCGCGGCAGATCGCGGAGATCTTCACCGAGGTCGTGGCGGCCCCTGCGTTTGAGCCGGAGGCCATCGAGATTCTCCAGGCCAAGAAGAGCCTACGCATTCTTGAGGTGGTTCACACGCCCCTGGCGGGCGAGGCGCGGCGCATCTCCGGGGGTCTCTTGGTCCAGGCGGCCGATGCCATCGACGCGCCGGGCGACCCCGCCGAGACGTGGACGCAGGTTGCGGGAAGCCCTGTTTCGGCTGAGGTCCTCGCGGACCTCGAGTTCGCGTGGAGGTCGTGCCGCTCGGTGAAATCGAACGCGATTCTGCTGGCCAAGGACGGCGCGGCCGTCGGGATCGGCATGGGGCAGGTCAACAGGGTGGACTCGTGCCGGCTCGCGGTGGAACGAGCGGGGGCCGACCGTGCCGCAGGCTCCGTGGGGGCATCGGACGCGTTCTTCCCCTTCGCCGACGGACTCCAAGTACTGATCGACGCGGGAGTCACCGCCGTGGTGTCTCCGGGGGGATCGATCCGCGACGCCGAGGTCATCGCGGCCGCCGATGCTGCAGGCATCGCCCTGTTCCACACCGGTACCAGGCACTTCTTCCACTGATGCCCATGAGCCACAATCACCTGACTTCCCGGGGCGTCGCTGTCGCCGCACTCGCCGCCGTCTGGGTGCTGGTGCTGTTGTCGCTCGTTGTTTCTCCGGCAGTCGCCGTTCTTGGGATGGCCGTCTTCGCGCTGGCGGGGGCCGCCGCCCGCACCGCGGCACCGCTGCGTCGCGCGTTCGTGGTGCGCGAGCGCGCGGTCGACATCGTCGTGTTGTCGGCGTTGGGACTCGCGCTTGGCTACCTTGGGCTGACGGCCGCCTTGGGGTAGGGCTCGCGAGTTGCCCTTTGCATCGAAGAATGTCAATATAGACGCATGTCGATGCAACCGAGCAATCTGGTCGTCACCGCGCCCGACACTGGCCGCCGACTGTCCACCCTCGATCGTTGGCTCCCGCTGTGGATCGGGATCGCCATGGTCGGTGGAGTGGGTCTCGGGCGCTTCATCCCGAGCATCTCGGACGTGCTGGCATCGACGGAGGTCGGCGGGATCTCCATGCCGATCGCCCTCGGCCTCCTGGTGATGATGTACCCGGTCCTCGCCAAGGTCCGATACGACAAGGTCGCCGCGGTCACCGGCGATACGAGACTCCTCGTCTCATCCCTGGTGTTGAACTGGCTCGTGGGCCCGGCGCTGATGTTCACCCTCGCCTGGACGTTCCTTCCAGACCTGCCCGAGTACCGCACGGGACTGATCATCGTCGGTCTCGCCCGGTGCATCGCCATGGTCGTCATTTGGAACGACCTCGCCTGCGGGGACCGCGAGGCCGCTGCGGTGCTGGTCGCAATCAATTCCGTGTTCCAGGTTGTCGCGTTCTCTCTGCTGGGGTACTTCTACCTCACCGTCCTTCCGGGGTGGCTCGGCCTGGACACGCAAGGGCTTGAGGTGTCGATAACGCAGATCGCTGTCAACGTGTTGGTCTTCCTGGGAATCCCCCTGGTCGCGGGGTTCGCGTCACGGTGGGTCGGAGAGCGGGCCAAGGGCCGCGCCTGGTATGAGTCGAGGTTCCTCCCCCGGGTCGGCCCCTGGGCCCTGTACGGACTGCTCTTCACGATCGTCCTGCTGTTCGCGCTCCAGGGAGAAGCGGTGACCTCCCACCCGCTCGACGTGGCGCGCATCGCGCTCCCGCTCCTGGTCTACTTCTCGGTCATGTGGGTGGTGGGGATGGTCGCGGGCAAGGCGCTGGGACTCGGCTATCCGCGGTCGACCACGCTGGCCTTCACCGCAGCGGGGAACAACTTTGAGTTGGCGATTGCGGTCGCGATCGGGACGTTCGGGGCGACGTCGGGTCAGGCGCTGGCCGGTGTCGTGGGGCCCCTCATCGAGGTTCCCGTGCTGGTCGGGCTCGTGTACGTATCCCTGTGGCTCGCGCGCCACTGGTTCACCGTTGACCCCTACACCGGAGCCACTACCCCGAAGAGTCTGGACGAGGCGAGGCGATGAGCGCCATCGACGCACCGCGGGCCGACGTCGACCTGACGTGCACTCCGCAGGTCGAGTCGCACGCTATCGACACCGGGGTCGCGGAAGGTGTCGCGACGACGCTCAAGGCCCTCGCCGAGCCACTGCGTCTGCGCATGCTGTCGTTCATCGCGACCGCTCCGGCCGGCGAGGCATGCGTGTGTGATCTTGCCGCACTGGCGAACGTGTCTCAACCCACGGTCTCACATCACCTCAAGGTCCTTCGCGACGTCGGAGTGCTGACGTCGCAGCGCCGAGGGACATGGGTCTGGTACCGCATCGCCCCTGGCTTCACGGGTGCGGTGTCCACGCTGCTCGAGTCGTTCGCTCCTGCGGCACTGGCGTCGGTGCGCGAACCCCATCACATGACCGGCCTCGAGGACGCCGATGCCTCCCTTGACCGCCTGACCGAGAGCCTCGCCCCACGATTCCCTGACGTGCGCGCGGACGCCGTGCGGGGGATCGTGCGGGAGTCGTACACCGCGCTCGCCCGGTCGGCGAAGGTGTCCGCGCACCTCCTGACCCTGACGGAACGGTTTGCTCGGCAGCGCCTCGCCGACGCGACCCGTCCCGTCGACGCCCGGCCGCAGGTGCTGTTCGTGTGCGTCGCGAACGCCGGGAGGTCCCAGCTCGCCGCCGCCCTGGTGCGCCGCTACGCGGGCGAGCGGGTCGTCGTCCGCTCCGCGGGCTCGACGCCAGCCGCCGACGTCCACGCCGGCGTGCGCCCCATCCTTGCCGAGCTCGGAGTCGGCGAAGAGGCGTTCCCCAAGCCGTTGACGGACGATGCCATCCGCGCCGCCGACGTCGTGGTCACGATGGGCTGCGGCGACGTGTGTCCGGTCCTTCCTGGCATCCGGTACGAGGATTGGCTCGTGGGAGACCCGGCACTGGCGTCCCCTGAGGGGATCGCCGCGATCCGCGACGAGCTCGATGTCCGCGTGCGCGCGCTCCTTGCCAGCCTCCTACCCGGCCTCGACCTGCCCGCCTGACCCACCCCGCCAACATCTCCTGGAGAGACCATGAGTGAGAAAACCGCCGTCACCCCATCAGCCCTCTTCGTGTGCGTCCACAATGCCGGCCGTTCCCAGATGGCCGCGGGCTTCCTGCGCGTTCTGTCGGGCGGCGCGGTGGAGGTGCGCTCGGCTGGCTCGATGCCCGCCGACCACATCAACCCGACCGCCGTCGAGGCGATGCTCGAGGTCGGGATCGACATCCGCGCCGAGCAGCCCAAGGTGCTCACGACGGAGGCGGTCCAGGCGTCGGACGTTGTGATCACGATGGGCTGCGGCGACGTCTGCCCGGTCTTCCCGGGCAAGCGGTACGAGGACTGGGCGCTGGACGACCCTGCGGGGCAGGGAATCGGCGCGGTCCGTCCGATCCGCGACGAGATCCGCGACCGCGTCCTTGCGCTGCTCGACGAACTGGGCATCACGCCGGTGGGTGCACAAGACGGCTGACGAGCCGCGCGCTCACGCCTCGGCGGACTCCTCTGCGACCTCAGGTTCCTCGACGGACCCGTAGATCCTGTACAGCAGTCCCACGATCGCCGCGCCCACCACCGGCGCGAGCCACCACGCCCACAGCTGCTGAAGAGCCCACGTGTCGGAGAACAGGGCGGTGGCCGTCGCGCGCGCCGGGTTGAGCGCTCCGTTGGTGAACGGAATGGCCCACATCATGAGGACGGCAAAGGTGAGGCCGATGGCGAACGGGGCTACCGTGCGGGTGGTCCGCTTGGCAGCGGCGCCCAACACCACGAGCGTCAGCAGCCCGGCGGCGAGGGCCTCCACAGTCAACGCGACGGCGACACTAAAGTTCAGTCCGGAGGAAGCGAGAGGTGCGTGCTCACCGTACCCGGCGGAGACGGCACCCATGAGACTCATGGCCGAGTCACTCGTGACCGCCTCAAGAGAGCCGACGCCGATCCGCACGATCCCCGCCGCGAGGATGCCCCCGACCACCTGCGCGAGGATGTATGGCACCACGTCCATGCCGGGGAAGCGCCCGGACAGCCACGCGCCGACGGTCACAGCCGGATTGAAGTGCGCCCCCGAGACGCTCCGCCACGCGACGATCCCTATCATCAACGCGATGCCGTAGGCGAGGCCCACGTCGAG
>DGBM01000132.1 GCA_002384765.1 Demequinaceae bacterium UBA4004 | reverse complement strand
TGGCCTCAGCGTGGCATCGGCATCGCAGTTGACGGTCAATCCCACCAGCGACAACATCGCCGTGGGCACGAAGACGTTTGCCGCCGCCTGTGACGATGCGGTCGACGTCGACTACACGTACGACCTTGCGACCGGCAAGTACACCAACCTCGTGATCAGCGACATTGATGCCGACTGCATCGGGCTCACCTTGGCGTACACGCTCACGGATGATGAGACGCCGACGGCCAACGACCTTGCCGACAACACAGTCGAAGTCCCCGCTCTCGTCGACCCCGCCGTGACGTCGACGGTCCTCGTCGACATCTCTAGCGTTGACCTGACCACGGGCCTCGGCTCGATCGACATCGCGATCTACTAGACAGCGTCGACTAGCAGAACAACCTGACCGGATCACATGAAGATTCGACGATTGACAGATACCGGCGAGTGGACCACTCGCCGGTATCTGTCGTTGCTCGGGTCGGTGGTGATCTGGATCATCGTCGCGATTGACGCGTGGTATCTGTGGCCCACGCAACTGGGCGGCGACACCTCCATCGTCGTCGTCGCCGGAAACTCGATGGAGCCCACGTACTTCACCGGCGACATGGTGATCGCCCGCAAGATGGAGCCGACCATCGGCGACGTCATCGTCTATGCGCCCGAGGGCTTCGGAGGTTCGCAGATCGTCCACCGCATCATCGGCGGCAACGCCGAAGAGGGCTGGCGGATGCAGGGCGACAACAACGACTTTGTTGACCCGTTCGCGCCCAAGGCGGCCGAGGTCAAGGGCGTGGTGCTGGTCCACTACTCGAACTTTGGGCGGGTGACCGTCCTGTTGCTCAATCCCATGGTGTGGGCCTTCGTGCTGCTCGCGGCGATGGTCCTGATGCTCTGGTACTCCGGCGACGACTGCGACGACGATGACGAAGACGACCGCAGTGACGACATCGACGCGGATCCGGAGTCGGAGGCTGAAGACGAGTCCGACCTGTTCGACCGTGTTGTCGAGGACGCCGATGCCGC
This sequence comes from Demequinaceae bacterium UBA4004, assembly GCA_002384765.1. Next base: position 3,347 of record DGBM01000132.1, on the reverse strand, counting down.
CGTATCGCGCATGGTCTCCGCCGGCGCCGGGGCGGGGGCCGCCGCTCTGGCCGCGTTGACGCGCGGAGCACGCTCCGTCCGGCTCCCGTCGTCGGCGCCCGTGCGCGGCTTTGCGATCCTCGCGGCAGTCGGACTCATCGCGATTTCGGGCTTGTCGCCCGCGTCGGCGTCCCAACTCATCATGAACGTAGCCGGTCAGGCATCGGTCATGTCGTACGCCAAGTGCGATGATCTGACGCTCACCGTCGCAGCGTCTGGCATCCACACGGGCATCAACTACTCCGAGGTCACGGTCGTCGGCGTCACCGCGGGGTGCTCTGCGCTGCCGATGACGGTCTATCTGCACAAGTCGAACGGCGCGCTGATCGCCACCGGTCAAGGAACCACCGCGAGCCCGTCGACGGTGGTCGCTCTGGCGAGGTTCCACGCCAGCGAGGTCGACGGCGTCATCGTCAAGATTGGCGGTTGGATCTTCCCTGCCACGTGGGGCGCGTCCGGAGGGCCACTTCCCGCCGTCGCCTGCGTGCCCGTGAACGGAGGCGGCCAGGATCCAGGTGGCAACGGCCAGAGCTGCGCTATCACGGGCGTGACGGTCGCCACGTGGGAGAGTGGGGGATATCAGTGGGCGGATGTGAGCATGACGGTCTCGTCATCGCAGGCCGACGCCCGCGTCACCCTCGACCTCTCGCAATCGCCGTTCCCAGGCTGGACTCCGAGCTCGGTGAACGGCAACGGAGACTTCGTGACGGCGACGGTGCCGGCGCCTGCCTACGATTGCACGCAGTTGCCCGTCGTGGAGCTGAACCGCAGTACGAGTGGCAGTTCCTGGACGCTTGCGTTGCAGATGACGACACAGCCCGACGCCTTCCCTGCGGCGGGCGCCTCCCTGATCTGCCAGTAGCCCTTCGAGAGCCGCGAGGCAAGCCCTGCTCGTTAGGTCGCCCAGAGGATCGGCGGAGCGGCTTGAGCTTCGAGCAGCGCATTGGCGCGGGAGAACGGCTGCGAGCCGAAGAACCCCCTCGACGCGCTGAGCGGGCTCGGGTGAGGCGACTCGATGCGAGGAACGTCGCCGAGCATCGGCGTCAGGCCCTGGGCGTCCTTGCCCCACAGAATGGCGACAAGCGGCCCCCCACGAGCGACGAGGGCGCGGATCGCGTGCTCCGTGAATTCCTCCCATCCGTGACCGCGGTGGGAGCCGGGCACGCCGGGCCTCACCGTGAGACACCTGTTCAGGAGCATGACGCCTTGGTCGGCCCACGCGGTGAGGTCGCCGGTGGCGAGCTCTTCTCCCGTGTCGGCCTTGAGTTCGCGAGCAATGTTGGCCAGTGACCGCGGCATCGGGCGCCCGCGAGGAACAGAGAAGGACAGCCCCATCGGGTCGCCGGGAGTCGGGTAGGGGTCCTGGCCGACAATGAGCACCCTGACGTCCGCCAACGGCCGAGTGAACGCGTTGAGGATCGCCGCGGACGCGGGAAGGTAGGTCCGCCCGGCCTCCAGCTCGGTCCTCAAGTACGCGCCGACGTTGGCCAGCACGCCCGCGACCGGCTCGAGCGCGGCAGCCCAATCGGGTGCCACCTGGTGCCGCCACGCATCGGTCATGGGTTGAGCGTATCCAAGCGTGAGACGTGCACGGACGCGCTGTCGACATCGAATGACAACCATGTGATTCGCGGGTACTCTAGCCACATGTTTGCGGTTCCGGCTCACTCACCTTCTGCAGACGTTGCGCCCCTCAGCGAACGCGACGAGCAGATCTTGGCTTTCGAGCGCCAATGGTGGAAGTTCGCGGGTTCCAAGGAGGACGCCGTCCGTGAGAAGTTCGGCATGTCGGCCACGGAGTATTACCAGGTCCTCAACGCGCTGATCGACTCGGAACCCGCGCTCGCTCACGACCCGATGCTGGTGAAGCGGTTGCGCCGTATGAGGGCTTCCCGCCAACGCGGTCGCGCGGGCAGAGTCATCGACACCTCACGCCAGCGGTAACGTATCCACGTGCCCGACTTCCCACCCGACGAATTCGACGAGGCCGCTGACGCACGCGGCCCCGTCGGCGTCCATCGCAAGCGCAAGCGCCTCCTGTGGGCGATCGCCGCGCCCCTGCTCATCTTTATTGGCGCCGGAGCGCTTGCCTACGGCGTGGTCATCTACCTCTGGCGGGCGCAAGGAAATGAGGGCATCCCGCCTCTTGACACCATTGCGCGCCCGACGATCACCACGACCGTCGCCGCAACGCCAGACGTCACAGCGGCGCCCTCCGTCTCGGCCACGCCGTCAGCCACGCCGAGCCCCACGCCCACGGTGGACCCCGTGAAGTTCGACACGTCTGTCTCCGTGCTCAATGGCGCGGGCATCGCCGGCCTCGCCGGCAAGAATCAAGCGAAGCTCGAAACGGCGGGCTTCACCGCGGCAACGGCGGGCAACATCACCGAGACCAAGCCGTCCGAAAACACCGTGAGGTACTCGGATGCGAGCCTGGAGAGCACCGCCGCCAAGGTCGCAGAGGTGCTCGGAATCAGCAACATCGAACGTGGGGTCGTGTCCGACGGCGACATCACCGTGCTGCTCGTGACGGACCCGGCGGCCTAACAACCCTCGCAAGCCGTTCTTCGCCGCGCGCGAAAGTGGGCCACGCCATTTGCACTCTCGGGGGGAGAGTGCCAAAATCTCATTAGCACTCGCACTATGAGAGTGCTAAGACTTCGGCGCCAAAGATGAGGCGCTCCGTTCGATGTGATGTGAACATCGGCGCGGGCGTCGTCCGTCGCGGGCATCAGCGGTGCCACAACCCATCGAAAGAGGAACACACGCGCATGGCAAAGATCATTGCCTTCGATGAGGAGGCCCGTCGCGGTATGGAGCGGGGCATGAATGCCCTGGCCGACGCCGTGAAGGTCACCCTCGGTCCCAAGGGCCGCAACGTGGTGCTCGAGAAGAAGTGGGGCGCCCCCACGATTACCAACGATGGCGTGTCCATCGCCAAGGAGATCGAACTCGAGGAGCCCTTCGAGAAGATCGGTGCCGAACTCGTCAAGGAGGTCGCCAAGAAGACCGACGACGTCGCTGGCGACGGCACCACCACCGCCACGGTCCTTGCCCAGGCCCTCGTCACACAGGGTCTGCGCAACGTCGCGGCAGGCGCCAACCCGATCGCCCTCAAGAGGGGCATCGAGCAGGCCGTCGAAGCCGTCACCCGCGAACTGCTCGCGGCAGCCAAGGAAGTCGAGACAAAGGAAGAGATCGCCGCGACTGCGGGCATCTCGGCCGGCGACCCCGCCATCGGCGAGCTCATTGCCGAGGCCATGGACAAGGTTGGCAAGGAAGGCGTCATCACCGTCGAAGACGGCAAG
>DGBM01000189.1:5326-5466 GCA_002384765.1 Demequinaceae bacterium UBA4004 | reverse complement strand
CTACTGGCGGTGCACGGGTCCCGAGGGCGGAGCAAAGGTGTCGTCCGCAGGCGGCCGACCCTGCGCCTGTGTGGCTCGACTCACCCCCACCGCTATCACCTTGTCACGGCCCTCCGCCTTGGCGCGGTAGAGCGCGTGGT
>DGBM01000189.1:0-5231 GCA_002384765.1 Demequinaceae bacterium UBA4004 | reverse complement strand
CGGCGCAAACGCTGAAGCATCGGCACAAGATCGAAGTGCCGAACGCCGGGCATCAGCACCAGGAACTCGTCGCCACCCCAACGGCTCACCATGTCGGAATTGCGGAAGTGACTGCGGAGGGTCAGAGCCACCGTCTGGAGCACCGTGTCGCCGCAGTTGTGGCCATACTCGTCGTTAATCGTCTTGAAGTGGTCGAGGTCGATNNTCGTTGATCTGCTTGAAATGGTCGAGGTCGATCAGCGCGATCGCGTAGTTGCCGCGACCCCGCTCCGCCCATTCGCTCAGTTGTGCAATGATCGGGCGGCGGTTAAAGACACCCGTCAACTCGTCCGTGGTGGCGCGCACTTCGCCGTATCGGGCCGCACCCTCGAGAATCCGCCGCGTGGTCGACATGTTCCGCTGAAGGATCACCAGCAACACCAGGAGACTGATGGCCGCGGTGACGCGGTTTCCCCTCGCGAAGGCCTCAGCGACGTTCCCGACGAGAGGACGTGGCGCCGAGCCCTCGGGAAAGACAAGCTCACACACCACGTACACAACAATGGCGAACGACGCCAGCGCGAGCCGCAGCGCTGGCAGATCTCGGCGGATTATCACGAACGGCGCAAGCGCGATCGGAAACAGGATCGACTCGACGCTCACGGCCGCAGAGATCTGGGAGCACAGGAAAAGGATGTGCACGCTGGACACGACGAGGGCCAGAACCACGCCATGCAACTCGCGACCATCGCGGACCAAGTAGTAGGCGAAGGCGAACAGCACCGCGCCGAGGATCGTGATCCCCAGGATGAGCTTGTACTCTTGCGCGTCGATCGATCCGAAGAGCGCCGCATCCGCACCCGCTCCGACAAGGCAGACCAGTAGGAACATCTTGACAAGGTGGACGCCCCTGGCGTCCTGGCGGTCGCGCAAGACCTGAACGTGGGCAGGAGTCAGCACAGCGGGCTCCGAGTCGCCGACCTGGCTCCTCTTTCTCCAACGCTTCATACCCTTGCCTCCTGGCTCGTCCCGGCGCAACCACGCCGGGGCGCGTTTCATGAGGTTAATCGGCACGCTCGCGTCCGATACGAGACATGGCTGCCCCCCTCTTTGGGGGCATTCGGCGCCCCGTCCACCCACGCCCCCAGCCTGCGCTCAGACTGTGCGGCACATCACACCACGAGGCCCTGTGCAATTCTTCACACCGCGGCGAGTGGTGGCCTAGACAATGCGTCTTTGCGCGGCCCACCGCGCCAATTCGTGACGGTTGGACAGCTGCAATTTGTGAAGCACCTTGCCCACGTGAGTCTCGACGGTCTTGATGGAGATAAACAGCTTCTCGCCAACCTCGCGATACGTGTAGCCGCGCGCGATGAGCCGCATGACCTCCTGCTCGCGCACCGTCAGCTTATCGAGGTCCTCGTCCGCCTCAGCAACCTCGCCTCCCGCCGCATTGAAGGCGTCGAGCACAAAACCGGCAAGACGCGGCGAGAACACCGCGTCTCCTGAATTCACGCGCCTGACGGCGTCAGAGAGGTCAGGACCGGAAATGGACTTGGTGACGTAACCGCGGGCCCCCGCCCGCACCACGGCCACCACGTCGTCGGCGGCGTCTGACACTGACAGGGCCAGGACCTTGGGGGCATCAGCGGTGCCGAGGATCTCGGCGAGCACATCAAGCGCCCCACCGCCGGTGCCGCCGGGAAGGTGGACGTCGAGGATCACCACGTCCGGGTGATGCTGACGCACCGACTCGACCGCCGACTCGACGTCGCGCCCCTCACCCACCACCTCGATGTCGGCGTCGAGAGACTCCCGCACGCCTACTCGAATCACGTCATGGTCATCGACAATCACGACTCGAACACTCATCGCTGTTCCCTCCTGGGCATGGTGATGGAGACTTCGGTGCGGGCTCCCGGCGCCGACGCCACGGACGCCGTTCCCCCGTGGCGTTCCACGCGGCCGACGATCGAGTGGCGGATGCCGGCCCGATCGGGATCCACCGTGGAAGGGTCGAAGCCGGGGCCGGAGTCGCGCACGAAGACGTCGTACGCGGAGTCCGTCAGCTCCGCGTAGACGCTGATCGGTTCGCTGCCATGCCTGGCCGCATTTGTTGCCGCTTCGCGGGTGGCGTGCACCACGGCTCGCAGTGAGTCGGACGTGGGGGCGTCCCCCACGTGCACCACCTCAATCGCGACCCCGTGGGTGTCCTCCACCTCCGACATCGCCGTCGTGAGCGCTGTCGCCACCGAGTCGGCCTCGGAATGGCGGTCCTGATACAGGTAGGCGCGCAAGTCGCGTTCCTGGGCTCGGGCCAGGCGGGCGACGGTCTCGGGCTCCTGAGACTTGGCACGGATCAGGGTCAGTGTCTGCAGCACGGAATCGTGCAGGTGGGCGGCGATCTCTGCGCGCTCGAACTCCCGCACGCGCTGCTCCCGTTCAACGGCCACCTGTCGAATCAGCCGCATCCACCACGGCGCCAGAACCAGGGCGGCGGCGCCCACAGTGGCCGCCGGGACCACCATGGCGCGCAGCAAGGGGCGGTTGCCGAAGTCCCACTGGGCCAACCATGCAAGCGCCACGATCGACAGCACGACCCCCACTACCACGCGCGCCCATGCGTCGCGGGAAAACAGGCTCACAACATCGGGNNCACCATGAGCATGCCCAGCAGGGCGCGCCACCACTGCGCTGGCTGCGCCGCTCGACGCAACGGGCGCGCGATCCTCGTGCTGTCGCTCACGTCGCTATCGTCACACACCGCCCCACCGTCCTGCCTCCCCCACACGGCCGATCCCCTCCCCGGGCGGCCGCCGCCGGAAATCAGGGGAGAAATCAGGTGCTTCCCTCATGGCGCGACACACATCTCGACCGGGAGCATGGAGGCAACATCACAGGAGGATTCCATGACCAGCCCATCTGAGCAGCAGCCCCGCGAGGCCGGGTTCTTCCGCGCCATTCGCGAGTGGGGCCTCACACGCGGAGACAACGGCTTTCTCGGCGGCGTCGTCGACGGCCTCGCGCAACGAGTCGGCATGGCCACCGGCCCGGCCCGCCTCATCGTGGTCATCGCCGCAATCGTCCTCAACGGCCTCATGCTGCTGGCGTACGCCGCCGCGTGGGGACTGCTGCCGGACCGGCGGGGCAACATCATCATTCAGAACTTTGGCCGCGGCGTGCCCAACGTAGGCGCGTTGATCGGCATCGCCGTACTCACTCTGTTCGGCATAGGAGGCCTTGACGGATCGGGCCCGTTCACCAGCGGAGTCTTCCGCGTGGGGAACCTCTCCTTCTCCGAAGCGACTCCCTGGACGATCGTGCCCGTCATCGCGAGCGTGCTGGTTTCCCTCGCGTTCGTCGGCGGACTGGTGTGGTTCATCATCGCGATGGCACGGCGCTCTCAGAACCCGTCGCCCGGTCAGCCGGCTGCTGCCGGCGGGCCGCGGCCCGCCCCCGCGGCTGACGCACCGACCCCCTCCGAGGCGCCCACTTCTCCCGTCGGGCGGGACGATGTGACGGCGCCGACTCCTGCTGCGCAGGCAAGCCATGAGACGCCCGCGACGCCCGTATACGCGGCGATGCCGCCCCGCGCCGCGGCGGCGTCGGCGCCCACCCCCGCCCCGCACGCTTCGCCAGCCCAGCCCACGTCCTACCACTCGGCCCCGCCTGCGAAGCCGCGCGTGCCCGGACCGGGTCGCGGCTTCTCCTTGGCCGGGCTCGCGTGGATCATCCTGTCAGGGGCCGCAGTGGGCCTGTTGGATCGTGAGGATCAGCTCGCGGTTCACCCTGTGGTCGCCTGGTTTGTCGTCATGGTGACCGGCCTGGGAGTACTCCTGATGATCGTCAGCCTTGCAGGCCGCAAGCTGGGATTCATGGGTTTCATGGCGATTGTCTTGGCCCTTCCGCTGCCGTTGATCACCGCCGGGGCCGACGAGTTGCGCGACACCTACGCGAACGACGGCGGCCTGGTGAACATCAACATTGGCGACGTCGCCCGGCAGCTCGACTCCCTTGACGCGAACGCGGACTCTATCGATGCCACCACTGATTTTGTCGATGTCTACACCGAGGTGCTCATCAACGGCGATTGCCGCAACGACGCAACGGTGCCGACCAATCCCGCCAGCACCACTCGCCTGTCATTCGCGTCACTGGAGGCGGATACGTCCGTCGATGTGGTGTCGCAAGTGACGTACGTGACCATCAGCGAGGGCACCGACCTCAACGTCGTGGGACGCGGCGATGCCCAGGCGCACGTCGTATGGCCAGACCGGGGCATCACGTGCGACTTCTGGAACGCCCGCGACCAGCACCTGTCGCTCAAGAACAACGTCGGCCCCGCCGTCACCTTGGCGGTCCACGACGACGCCTACTCCAACACCATCGTCATTACGGAGGTCTCATCATGATCCGCCGACGCCCTGTGCAACGCCTGACGTCCATGCTCGTGGGAGCCACCATCGCGGCCCTAGGAGCGATCACCATCGCCGTGTTGTCCGGCAAGAGCATCGACGTGGAACTCGTCTGGATCATCGGCCTGGCGGCGGTCGGCGGCTGGCTGTTGCTGACCGCCGTCATCGCTGGCATGCGCGGCGACAACACCACCCGGACGCCCAGTCTCGGCACTGACCACGGCGAACCGCGCGACCTCTCCGAGGCGGCCTCAGGGAACTAGCAGCGCTGCTGCCCGCTCACACCCACTCGTCCGCTCACGCGGCCGNNGTAGCCTTCGGCTACTCCCACTCGATCGTGCCGGGAGGCTTGCTCGTGACGTCCAGCACCACGCGATTGACCTCCGCCACCTCGTTGGTGATGCGGTTGGAAATGTGGGCCAACACGTCGTAGGGAACACGGGTCCAGTCGGCGGTCATCGCGTCCTCTGAAGAGACGGGGCGCAGCACCACCGGGTGGCCATAGGTGCGGCCGTCGCCCTGCACTCCCACGGAGCGGACATCGGCAAGCAGCACCACGGGGCACTGCCAGATGTCGCGATCGAGCCCTGCCGTGGACAGTTCCTCACGCGCGATGGCGTCGGCCGCCCTCAGGATCTCTAGCCGGGCGGCCGACACCGCGCCGATGATCCTGATGCCCAGTCCGGGCCCAGGGAACGGCTGACGCCACACGATCTCTTCCGGAAGCCCGAGTTCGAGACCCACGGCGCGCACCTCGTCCTTGAACAGTGCTCGCAACGGCTCGACCAGGTCGAACTTCAGATCGTCCGGCAACCCGCCGACGTTGTGATGGCTCTT
>DGBM01000200.1:14763-16701 GCA_002384765.1 Demequinaceae bacterium UBA4004 | reverse complement strand
GAGAAGTCGATCGCGGTGAGCGCCTGCGAGCCCTCGATCGCGTAGGCGGCCGCGTCCGTGGCTGCCGGAGCGTCCGAGGTGTAGTCCGCGAAGACCCCTGCCTCGATGGCGCGCGAGGCGAAGGTGTTGTCGACGCCGTAGACCACGTCCCCCAGCGGGGCATCCTTGGTGAGCACCAACTGGTTCACGAGCGTGCCGGCGTCTCCCGGCGCCACGAACGTAACGTCCAGGCCGGACCCTGCTTCGAACGCGGCCAGGACGTCGTCCGGCACCGCGAAGCTGTCGTGAGTGACCACGGTGACCTTGGTGGGCATCGGCGACGCTGTGGTGGTGGGCGACGCGGACGTCGTCTCGTCGGTGGTAGTTGCGGTAGAGCAAGCGGCGGCGCCCAAGGCGACCACTGCGGAAATGGTGAATGCGCGCATGATGTTCATGCGATTCCTCCCGTGATGCAGGAGGGGTAATGAGACTCGACTCCCTACGCCGGTGCAAACCGGATCAGGTTCGAGGGTCTGCGGGTGACCGCACTCTCAGCGCCCTTGACCCGCATGTGGATGCGGAGGCGCTCCCCTGTCGTACTGCCCACGATAGTCGCTTGTGGGGACGAGTGGTGAACTCGCTTTCGCTACCCTTCTCACCGCTACCTTCATCTGGTGTTTGCGGTAAGGGTGGTGTAGGGCCCAGCCCGCATCCGGGCGAAGGGCCTACCCGCACGACACGTTGGCCGCAGCGGCGTTGGACAAGACAGCGGTCCCGCCGAGGACGATCGCACTTGTCGAACGGAGGGCAACGACGGAGTCGTGAATAGGCTTCGGAGCGCAGGTCGGCGACGTGGTGTAGAGGGGCGCACCAAGGTGGCCCGCGAGTGCCGCCCCAGTGAGCCCGTCGGGGAAGTTCACGCCATTTGCCAGGATTATGGTGCCCGAAGACCCGGCGGGGAAGTAGGCATTGTTGATGAGCGCCGCCGTTGAATAGCGGTCCCCGCCTCCGTAGCGCGTCACGCTGTATCCCCTTGTGGTCAGTTGGTTCTTGATGCCCGCCGAGACTGCGCCCGTGCCTCCGGCGATGATGACCTTGGTGACACCCAAGCGAGAGAGTTCGGAGAGGGTCTGGCTTGAAACAGAGGACTTGAGTCCGTCCACAAGGATCACAGGGGCATTCAACTTGCCAGCCACTCCGGTGGCCGCGAGCGCGTCGGGGAAAGCGCGACCGGTCGCGATGATCGCAGTTGTGGATCTCGTAAAGGATCCCCGTGAAATCTGTAGCCCCGTGGCGTACCGATCAGCTCCGCCGTAACGAGTGACTGGAGCTATCGTCGCAAGAGTTTGGTAGACGCTCAAAGACACGGCGCCGGTGCCGCCAGCAATGTATATCTGCGCTGGGTCGAGTCGCCGAATCTCCGTAACCACATGTGACGGGATCGATCCTGTTGAGGTCAGTAGAAGTGGCCCACCGAGGTGTGCTGCTGCAGCGGCCGCTGACAGCGCATCGGGAAAGCCTGTACCGGCCGCGACGAACACGGCCGGAACGCCCGGCGCGTACTGACGCGACACCTGGACGGCAGTGTCATAACGATTTGCGCCGTAAAGCCGGGTGGTCCCTGCGGGCAGGCTTGCCTGGATGCCGCTGGACACGGTGAAGACTCCGCCGCCGCTGGGCCAGCCCGAATAGAGCACGCCACCGCCCGAGTCCAGCAACTTGATGCTGTATGAACCTGGCGGCACGTCGGAGAAGGTGTATACGTTTCCAGCTCGCGTTCCACACTGACGGAAGAACTCTGAACCTGAGGGTCCCATTACAAGAGCAACGCAAGCGACCGTTCCCGAAGACGGAATGCTGTCGAGATCGACGACCGCATCGGCCGGATCCGGGATCGCGACCGGTGACCCATAGTCGCCGAATACCTGCACGCCCCACGTGATTCCCAGGTCATCCTGG
>DGBM01000200.1:14459-14748 GCA_002384765.1 Demequinaceae bacterium UBA4004 | reverse complement strand
GTCCGCAGCCATCCGCTCGGCCCATGCCTGCGCGACGGCCGACATCCGCGGGTCATGCACCAGGCGGTCAACGCCGTTGAGTTGGCGGTAATCGTTCGTGCCACGAAGCACCGTCTCAAAGCCGGCGCTGGTCTCGTCCTCGGACGCGCTTGCCGGGGCCGAAAGGATCCCAGACAGCAGCGCTGCCAGGACTACGGCAACGAAGAGTCGCCCGCGAACAGTCATCATGCCAGCCAGACTAATTGGCCCAAAACCCGATAAATAGGGTGATGTGACCCATTCCACTGGA
>DGBM01000200.1:0-14369 GCA_002384765.1 Demequinaceae bacterium UBA4004 | reverse complement strand
TCGAGCGACGGACGGTGCGTGAAGCGCCCGTAGGAGCCTTGCCGGTAGCGGCGCAAGATCCCTGGGAGGCGAGCGGGCCAGAACCACGGCATCGTCGAGCGCTCCGCCTCGAAGGCGGCCTTGTCCGCGACAAGCGCCAGCACCTCCTCGGGGGCACCATGCTCCACGAGCCGGGCGTGCAGCGCCTCCGCCCTCCTGTGCAGAGTGATGTAGCGCTGGCGGCGACCCGACAGCGCGAACCGTGCCAGGCCCGCCAGCGACTGAGGAGGAATGCCGATCTGGTTGCTGCTGTGGACTCGGTAGTCGATCAGCGGGGTCCTGTCCACCATGAGCGTGCCCAGGGCGGACGCCAGGAACGCCAGCCACTCATCGTGAATGAAGAGCTCGGGGATGGGCAAAGCCACGTCGAGCAGGTCGCGCGTGAGCATCGCGGTGGCCCCCGTCGCGATGTTGCGACGAACGAGGACGTCGGCTTCGCGACCGTCCTCGAACCCGCTCAGCTCCTTGTCGGTCACGCCGTACGACGCGAACAGGTGCTCGCCGGAGAAGACGTTGTGGTCGTCAATGACGCGGGCGTCGGTGAAGATCATGGCCGGACGCCTGGCCGCGGATAAGCGTGGCACCAGCGTCGCGGTCTTCGCCGGATCCCAAACATCGTCGTGGTCCGACAGAGCGATCAGGTCACCCGTGCAGGCGGCGAGGGTACGGCAAAAGTTCTGTACGACGCCGCCGGAGCGTTCGGTGAACTCGACGCGCACCACGTGGCCCCTTGGATGCCCGACCACGACGGCGGCGATGCGCTCGAGGGTGCCGTCCGAGGAACCATCGTCGCCGATCACGACCTCGTCGACGGGGAGGTCCTGGTCGAGGATGCTGAGTAGCTGCCGCTCGATGAAGCGCTCGCTGTTGTAGGTGCACAGGGCGACCGAGAGGCGCGGCTGGCGCGCATGGAAATCTATCATCACATCACGCCGGGTCAGCCTTCGTCGTGTGCGTCGCCATGGCGGTCGGGACCTTCTTCCTCACTCGGGGGCCGTGGTGCTTCGCCAAGTTCCCGCAGACGAAGTTCGAGTAGTGCCACCGTCTCGGCGAGGTCGCGAGTCTTCGCTTCAAGGCGGGTGAGCTCGGCGCTGTGCTGGAGGCTCACCAGGAACAGGATGGTGATCGAAACAAAGAACACCAGGTTGACCGGCAGTTCGATACCCGTGACACGGGCTGCCCAGGTAAGCGACTCAGGGAAGATGCCTGCGAGCAGGGCCAGTACCCCCGCAGCCAGCCACCATGCCGCATGGCGCTCGCGAAGGCGACGGTGGCGCAGCAGACTTACCACAACGATCAGGACAAAGAGCGCTGCCACAATCCCGAATATGTACGCTCTGAGGGTCATGCAGTGGCCTCAATCGTTCGGGGTGCAACCGCCTTGGGTCGAGCGTATGCAAACAGCAGGGCGAGAGTGGCCCTTGCCAGGTAGACCGCCGCCCTCAAGGGGCTGTGCGATGGCGCACCGCCACTGCGATCACGCATTGCGGTGGGGACCTGCGTGGCTGTGAGGCCAGCACGGCAAGCGAGAACCAGCGACTCGATCGTGTCGCCCAAATACTCTGCCGGGTACTCCCGCTCGAACAGTTCGATGGCCCGGGGCCCGGATGCGCGGAATCCTGAGGTTGTGTCCGTGAGTTTCGTCCCTGCGGTGCGGCTGATGGTCCACGCCAGCACCTTGCTCGCCCAACGCCGCGGTCCGCTCATGACATACGCGCCCTCACCAGCAAATCGGGCGCCAATCACGATGTCGTAGTCCTCGAGACGGTCGAGCAAACCGGTCACCGTCGCCGGATCGTGTTGGCCGTCGGCGTCGATCTGCACCACCGCCCGATAGCCATGCTGCGCCGCATATCGGAAGCCCACGCGCATCGCGCCGCCCACACCGAGGTTGAAGGGAAGGGTCGCGACCAGTGCGCCGGCGGCGCGCGCGGCGTCAGCGGTTCCGTCGGTCGATCCGTCGTCAACAACCAAGACAGTGATGTCGGGGAGGATGGCGCGCGTCTCGCTGACCACACGCCCAACGGACTGGGATTCGTTGTACGCCGGCATCACGATGAGCGTCTGCCCGAGCGCAGTTCCCATGGTCCGGAGCATAGCATCGGGGCCACCTCGATTCCGGCGCCGGCGCTCCCTCGCTAACGGTTGATGGTGGTGCCGGTGCGCGCCGATTCGAGCACAGCATCAACCACTGCGACGGTCTCCAATCCCTCACGCATGGTGACGTATTGCGAGGACGTGCCAAGGATTCCGTCACGGAATGCCGCGTGTTCGGTGGCAAGCGGCTCCGCCTTGGCAATCGCGAAGCGAGTGACGTTGCCCTCTGATACGCCACGGAAGCCAGCGATGTGATCCCATGTGGTTGCGATGGTGCCGTTTTCGTAGAACGTCAAGTCCGCCGTGAGCGTGTCTGCCACGAAGGCTCCGCGCTCTCCAGTGACCACCGTGGTGCGTTCCTTCATCGGTGATAGCCAGTTGATGAGGTGATTGGCGACAGTGCCATTCGCGAGGCGGCCGGTGATGGACACCAAGTCCTCGTGCTCGCGTCCGCTGCGGTGAGTGACCTGGGCCGAGATCGACGCATACGTCGATTGCGCCACCCATGCGGCAAGGTCGACGTCGTGGGGGCCGAGGTCGCGGACCACGCCGACGTCGGCGATGCGGGCCGGAAAGGGGCCTTGGCGTCGTGTCGCGATTTGGAAGACGTCGCCGAGGTCGCCGTTCTCGAGGCGCACACGCAGGCTCTGGACAGCGGGGTTGTAGCGCTCGATGTGACCGACCGCGCCCACGAGGCCGCGGCTCTCGAACGCCGCGGTGATCCGTTCGGCCGAGGCGGTGTCGTGGCCGAGCGGTTTCTCCACCAAGGCGTGAACGCCGGCCGCTGCCACGGCAAGGGCGACAGGCTCGTGGTAGATGGTGGGCACGGCGACCACCACGTAGTCGAGGCCAGCCTTCAGTAGCGTGTCGATGTCTGGCGCCAACTCAAGGTCGCCAGCAACACCGTGCGGGTCGCCCGTCGCGTCCGCGATGGCCACCAAGTCAACGCCCTCAAGCGCGCGTAGCACGCGGGCGTGGTGGCGCCCCATGCTTCCTATGCCGATGAGTCCGGCTCGCAAGTTGGCCATCAGGCACCCGCTCCCGCGACGGCGTTCACGGCTTCGATGACGCGCTCAACGTCCTCGTCGCTCAGCGCGGGGTGGACGGGAAGCGACAACACCTCTTGAGCCGCCTTGGCCGTGACGGGTAGGTCGGCCTCCGTGCGCAACGACGGCAGTTCGTGATTGGGGATGGGGTAGTAGACGCCCGTGCCGACGCCGTGCTCGTCGAGCAGCGCCTTTGCGAAACCATCCCGGTCTTGGGGGACGCGAATCGTGTACTGGTGGTACACGTGGACGGCGCCTTCGGCGACAGGCGGCACCACGACGCCCTGCAGGCTCGCGTCAAAGCGCGCCGCAATCTCTTGACGGCGGGCGGTCCAGGCAGGCAACTTGGTAAGCTGCACGCGGCCGATCGCGGCGTGGATGTCCGTCATGCGGGCGTTGAAGCCCACCAGTTCGTTCTCGTAGCGGCGCTCCATTCCCTGGTTGCGCAACAACTTGACCAGACGCGCGACCTCGTCGGTCGCACAAGAGACCATGCCGCCTTCGCCGGAGGTCATGTTCTTGGTGGGGTACAGGCTGAACATCGCGAAGGTGCCGAAGGAGCCAACGGGGGCTCCCTGCCACTGCGCGCCGTGCGCCTGGGCGGCGTCCTCAACGAGTTGGACGTTGTGCTGGGAAGCCACCTCGGCCAAGCGGGTCATGTCTGCAGGGTGGCCGTAAAGGTGCACCGGCATGATCGCGGCGGTGCGGTCGGTGATCGCAGCGGCCGCAGCGTCGGGGTCCATGCAAAAGGTGTCCGGGTCGATGTCGACGAATACCGGCGTCGCGCCGGTCAGGGCGACCGAGTTTCCGGTGGCGGCAAAGGTGAACGACGGCACCAGGACCTCGTCGCCCGCGCCGATGCCTGCGGCAAGGAGCCCAAGGTGCAGGCCAGATGTGCCGGAGTTGACGGCCACGCAGGTGCGCCCGCCCACCAGTTCGTCCGCGAACTCGCGCTCGAAGGCGGCGACCTCGGGGCCCTGGGCGATCATGCCAGAGCGCATGACGCGATCGACTGCGGCGCGCTCCTCGTCGCCGATGATGGGGCTCGCGGCGGGAATCGTGGGTTGGTTCATCAGGTCTTCCTTCGATGGGGGGTCGCGTGCGTCAGCGTGGCGCGAGTGCGCCGTCAGTCTCTTCGTACAGCGAGTTGGTCACGGGGCACCGGTAGGTGGTGTCGCCCTCCTTGACAAGCGGTGAGCCCGCCTCGCCCACCCAGCCGATGCGTCGGGCGGGCACGCCGACGACGAGCGCGTAGTCGGGGACGTCCTTGGTCACCACCGCGCCAGCGGCGACGGTGGCCCACCGCCCGATGGTCACTGGCGCGACGCAGACGGCCCTGGCACCGATGGAGGCGCCATGTCGGACAGTGACGCCAACTGGCTCCCAGTCGTGTGCGGACTTGACCGAGCCGTCTATGTTGATGGCGCGCGGGAAGTGGTCATTGGTGAACACCACGCTCGGACCCACAAAGACGCCATCCTCGAGTACCGCTGGCTCGTACACCAAGGCGTAGTTCTGCACCTTGCAGCCGTTGCCCATGGTCACACCGCTGCCGATGTAGGCGCCACGACCGACCACGCAATCGCGGCCGAGCACTGCCCCCTCCCGCACTTGCGCGAGATGCCAGATAGAGGAGTCTGCTCCGATGATGGCGTCAGGCGCGACGTCAGCCGTCTGCGCGACCCGGATGCTCATGCGGCCACGATACCTCAGGGGTTTGGCACCACGAGCGACCAAAGTCGCCCCTTGGACGCGCTACGAAAAGGGGGTAGAGGCAAGCCCTACGATGGAGGCGTGCTCATGCAGGTCTCCCCGTCGCCACGCGTCGTCTCCCCCCAGGGACGCCACGCATGACGCGCGTGCTCATCATCACCGGCTCGTCGCTGGGCGAGCGCCTCGCTGGCCCAGCCATCCGGGCGCGTGCGATGGCCCGAGTGCTCGCCGCGGACGGTCACGACGTGACGCTTGCGACCACCGCCACGCTTGACGACGACGCCTCCGAGGGCCGCTTCCGCTCCGTCGCGTTGCGACCACGAGACGATGCCGCCTTTGATGCCCTCGAACGCGTCGTGGACCTCATTGTCTTCCAGGGTCACGCCATGGAGCAGTTCACTCGCCTCGCCTCGACGGACCGCGTGGTGGTGGTCGACGCGTACGACCCGATGCACCTGGAGATGCTGGAGCAGGGCCGTGAGGAGCCGCGCGCCACGTGGGACCTGATGGTGCGCTCGCGCGTCTCGCTGCTCAACCATCAACTGGTGCGCGCTGACATGGTGCTGTGCGCCTCCGCGCGCCAGCGCTCGTTTTATCTGGGTCAACTCGCCGCGCTTGGCCGCATCTCACCCACCACGTACGAGAACGACCCATCGCTCGAACACCTCATCGCGATCGCGCCGTTCGGACTGGAAGCAGAGCCCCCCGTCGTGACGCGGCCTGCCTTGCGCGGCGTCGTCCCAGGGATCGACGACGAGACGAAGATCCTGATCTGGGGCGGCGGCGTCTACAGCTGGTTCGACCCGCTCCTCTTGATTCGTGCGGTGCATGCGCTCGCACAGCGGCGCCCTGGCACGGCGCTGGTATTCCTTGGCACACGCCACCCGGGCCAGCGACCGATGGGTGTCATCAACGACGCTATCGACCTGGCCGAGGAGCTCGGTGCCCTGGGCAACTCCGTGATCTTCAACGAGGACTGGGTGCCTTACGACGAGCGCGGCAGTTTCCTCAGCGAGGCGAACGCCGGTGTTTCGACCCATCACGCACACGTGGAGACCGAGTTCTCTTTCCGCACCCGCATCCTCGACTACCTCTGGGCGGGCCTGCCCATGGTGGTGACGGAGGGAGACACGTTTGCGGATCTGGTGCGCGAGGAACGCCTCGGCATCGCCGTGCCCGCCGGCGATTTCGACGCGCTGGCAGACGCGCTCGAGACTGTTCTTTACGACGATGCCTTCGCCGCCGCGGCGCGTGAACGCGTGGAAGTCGTGCGACAGCGCTACTTGTGGGAGACGACGCTCGAACCACTACGGCGCATTGCGCGTCAGCCTCGCCGCGCTCCCGACGTTGAGGCCGCAGGGGGGCGCGACGCTCTTGCTGCGTCGGCGCGCGACCTCCTTGATCCAGCAGACCGACCTGGGTTTGTGCGTGACCTACGCGTGGCGTGGCACCACCTCCGGCACGCTGGTGCGCGTGAAGTCGTGCGTCGGGCGAGGGTGAGGAGGTCCAAGGAGTGACGGGGTCCCCGCCGGGCCCGCCCGGGCAGACCAGGGCCAGCGCGGCCGCCCTCGCCCGCCGGATCACCGCGTTCGCCGGTGTTCCCTTCCTCTCACTCCTCGCCCCCTTCATCTTCCTTCCGGTCCTGGCGCGACTCGCCGGGGCCGATGTCTGGGTCGCCATCGCACTGGGCCAGTCGGTGGGCGGTATCGCGGCGCTCGTGTCGGGGCTCGGCTACTCGACGCTTGCCCCGCCGATCGTCGCGGTCGCGTCGACCGAGGAACGTCGCCGTCTGCTCGCGACGAGCCTGCATGTGCGAGTGCCGGTCTGGAGCTTTGCCGTCGTGATCGCAGGGGTGGTCGCGGCAGCGCTCGCCCCCGAAGCGAACCGGGCGGAGGCGGCTGCCATGGCGGGCGCGATGAGCCTTGCGGGGCTTGCCCCCACGTGGTTCTGGATCGGAGTCGGCAGGGCGTTGCCCATTCTGTGGTCCGAGGTGCTGCCCAGGACGGCCGCGACGCTCGCCGCCACCGTGCTCCTCATCCTGGGGGCGGGACCCATCTGGTACCCGATCCTGCTCGCGATCGCAATGATCGCGGGCCCGGCCGTGGTGTATGGGCGTATCGCGGCCTTTGACCTCGTCTCCGTCGATCGCGACGGCGTCGTCGCGGTGTTGCGTCGTCACCCACCCGCATTGATCGCCGAGATCGCCGGGGGCGCTTACAACGCGTTGGCCGTCGCAATCGTCACTTCGGTTGCGCCCGTGGCGCAGGCGGCGCGTTTTGTCTCAGGAGACAAGGCGTATCGCATCGGTCAGTACTCCGTGTCGGCTCTCGGAAACGCTCTTCAAGGCTGGGTGGTGGAGGCCGGTCGGGCCAGGATGGGGCGACGGCTCAGGGTTGTCATCGCGCTCCACGCGTCCGTGGGCGTGGCCGGTTTGGTCGCCATGGGAGTGGGGGGTCCCTGGCTGACTACGGCGCTTTTCGGCAAGGACGTTGCCATCGGTGAGGCGACAGCGCTTGGCTTCGGAGTCGCGATCCTTGGGATCACTCTTGGGACTGCCTTCGGCCGGATCGGTCTGATTACCATCGGAGCGCGCAAAGCATTCATGAGTTGTGTCGTGGGCGCATCCATCGCGGGCGTCACGGGTTTGCTCGTGGGCGCTTCGCTCTGGGGGGCAAGCGGCGCCGCCTGGGCCTTGGGCATCACGGAGTCACTCTCGGCGCTGGCTCAGGGCACGGTGCTCGCCGCCCTATGGAGGCGCCGCGAGCCCACGGACCACGTCTCGACTCACGAGCCCACTGCGACCACATAAGGTGGCACCGGGTGAAACTGCCCACGTCGAGAGCCCAAGGAGGCACTGTGGCCACGAGGGGAAGCGAAGTCGGTCTGCGTCGGCTGATCGGTCGACTCCGGTGGATTCACGTTGCGCCACTGTTGGCCGTGCTCACGCTGACCGCGTGGGCCTTTGCCTCGCCGGTGGGTGCCGGGCCTGACGACGATTACCACCTTGCGAGTACCTGGTGTGCAATGGGCGGTAGCGAAGCGTGCGCGCCGGGCGCGCAGGCCAACAGCCGCGAGGTGTCGCAGGCGTTCATGTCCGCGCGGTGCTACGCCCAGGAGGCCACGGAGAGCGCCGCATGTCAGGACGAGGCGGGACTCGCGCTGGATGGACCCAAGGTCGACACGCGCCGCGGCAACTTCCAACGCGAGTACCCCGGCCTGTACTACGCATCCATGCGTGCGTTTGCCGGTGACGATCTTGAAGGTAGTGCTCTCGTGATGAGATTCGTCAACCTGACTCTCTTTGTGGGACTGGCAACGGCGCTCGCGGCGCTGTTGAACGCCTCCCGCCGGCAGACCCTGCTGTGGGGCTGGCTCGTGTCGATGGTGCCGCTGGGAGTCTTCCTGATTCCCTCGAACAACCCGAGCGGGTGGGCGATCACCGGAGTGGGCACAGCTTTCATGGCGTTGTTGGGCTGGTTCGAGAGTCACGGGAAACGGCGTTGGGCGCTTGGCACCTTGTACGTGCTCGGTGTCCTGATGGCGGCCGGCGCTCGCGGCGACGCGGCCGTCTACGCCACAGGTGCCACAGTGGTGGCGTGTGTGCTGACGGCCTCGCGAAGCAAGGAGTGGCTGACGCGTGCGTTGCTTCCGTTCGGTGGTCTCGTGCTGATCGGAATGCTATTCNNTACAACCTGTTGATGCTGCCCTACCTCTGGACGGGTGTGTGGGGTACGTGGGCCCTGGGATGGTTCGACACACCGATGCCAGCTGTCGTGCCGTGGGCTGCGGTGGCCGCCTTCGTGGTCGTCGGCTTTGCGGGGTTGGGATTGCTCAACAAGCGCAAGTCTGTAGCGACTGCCGGAGTCCTGGCGGTGCTTGTTGTTCTTCCCGTCTATGTCCTCACGGCAGGCGGCGATTCTGTGGGAAGCCAACTCCAACCGCGCTACCTCTTGCCGCTCATCGTCCTCCTATGCCTTTTGCTGGCCACGGCACCGCCCGGCTCGCGCACCGTGCGCTTTACGCGCGTCCAGACCGTGGCGATCTTGAGTGCGCTCGCCATCGCAAATCTGGTAGCGCTTCAGGTCAATATCCGTCGCTATGTCACCGGGGTCGATCAACAGGGATTCAACTTGGATGCCCACGCAGAGTGGTGGTGGCACGAGATGCCACTGGGGCCCATGGCTGTATGGTTTATTGGCTCGGCTTCCTTTATTGGGCTACTCCTCGTGTTGTGGCCCTCACTGCGGCGACGAGTCATCGCACCGTGACGATTCTGCGGGGTTGAGCGTTGCTTCGTAGGCCCCATAGACCGCCTAAGGTACTCGTGGGTTGACATGTCCCTCTTGAGAGCTCAAGGAGTACCCGTGGCGGCGATCCACGTGGAGTCGCGACTGCGCCGGCTCATCGGGAAGTTTCGCTGGATTCACGCTGCGCCATTGCTCGCAGTCATCGCTTTGGGGGCGTGGGCCGTTGCCTCGCCCGTGGGAGCGAGCCCAGACGATGATTATCACCTGGTGAGCACGTGGTGCGCGCTGGGAGGTAGCGACGCCTGCACCCGAGTTGACGATCCGAACATGCGGCGCGTGTCCACCGCGTTCGGCGCGTCCGCCTGCTACGCGATGATTGCGGAACGTTCCGCCGCGTGCCAGTACCGGCATGGCCTTGCCCTCGATGGGCCAACGGAAGAAACTATTCGCGGGAACTTCCAGGACAAGTACCCGGACGTCTTCTATGGCGTCATGCGGCTCTTTGCTGGCCAGGATCTTGAGCGCAGCGTGCTGGTGATGCGCCTCGTGAATGTCTTGCTTTTTGTGGGGCTTGCGACGCTTGTTGCGGCCATGCTCAGTGTCTCAAGGCGGCAGACTCTGTTGTGGGGTTGGCTGGTGACGATGGTGCCGCTGGGCATGTTCCTCATTCCCTCCAACAACCCGAGTGGGTGGGCGACAACTGGGGTGGGCATGGCCTTCATGGCACTCATGGGGTGGTTCGAAAGCGGTGGACGCAGACGTTGGGTGCTGGGGGCTTTGTACGTCGTCGGCATCGTCATGGCGGCCGGGTCCCGAAGCGACGGCGCGATTTACGCTGGCGGGGCCACCCTCGTGGCGTCACTATTGACGTGGTCTCGAACGCGGGATTGGCGCTTGCGATCGATGCTGCCGCTCGCTGGCCTCGTGATCGTTCTGCTACTGTTCTTGACCACGCATCAGGCGGACGTGGGAGTGGGCGGTATCTCCGGCGGGAATTCCGGCGCAGCTCCCGGAAGCGTCGGCGGGGCGGTCGAGCCGACGGGAGGCATCGCCCTCGCTGCCTACAACATTCTGATGGTGCCGTATTTGTGGACCGGGGTGTGGGGAACCTGGGCGCTCGGCTGGTTTGACACCGTGCTCCCCGCAGTTGTCCCTTGGGCCTCTGCGGCGGCCTTTGTCGTGGTGGGATTTGCCGGTTTGGGTTTGCTCAATCGGCGCAAAGCAGTGGCGGTGGTCGGTGTGCTTGCCGTGCTGTTGCTATTCCCGGTGTACCTACTGACTGCTGGTGGCGACGCCGTGGGTAGCCAATTTCAGCCCCGCTATCTGTTGCCGCTCGTGGTGTTGCTCGGCCTGGTGCTGGTGATCGCGACTCCCGGACGGCGGACGGTGCGCTTCACGCAAACGCAGACCGTGATCATCCTGAGTGCGCTCGCAGTCGCGAATCTGGTCGCGCTGCAGGTGAACATTCGCCGGTACGTCACCGGCGCCGATGAGCAAGGATTCCACCTCAGTTCCGGAGCCGAGTGGTGGTGGGATGGCGCGCCGGTCGGTCCCACTGCCGTGTGGCTCGTCGGGTCGCTGGCGTTTGCAGGGCTCCTGGCGGTGCTGTGGCCGGAACTGAGGCGCAAATCCGTCGCTCCCTGAGCCGCGCCGGGAGTCGCTTAGGAGTTGGGAGCGAGCGCCTTCCCGATGGCACGGTAGTGAACGCCCGGCCAGCGGTCGGCGTGGGAAACGCGTCGGCCGTCGATAAAGGTGGTGATTCCCGGAAGATCAGCTGGGCCGAGGTCGCGATATTCGGCGTGGTCGGCCTGGACTACCGCTGCGTCGGCGCTTTCGCCCAAGTGGAATGGAGAAAAGCCGACCCCCACGAGCTCCTCGTCGGTGTACATCGGATCGTGGACCAACGCCGTGGCACCGCGTGCCGTGAGCGCCTCCACCGTGGCGAAGACCCCAGAGAATGCGGTCTCCTTGACGCCACCACGGTAGGACGCGCCGAGTACCACGACGCGTGCCCCCTTGAGATCCCCGTAGGCACCTTCGAGAAGGCCGATTGCGTAGTCCGGCATGGCCGCGTTGGCTGCGCGGGCCGCTGCCACGACCGTGGCATCAGGGTCGTTCCAAAGGTACAGGCGCGGGTAGACAGGGATGCAGTGGCCGCCTACGGCGATGCCTGGCTGATGGATGTGGCTATATGGCTGTGAGTTCGATGCCTCGATCACCTGGTAGACATCGATACCGTGACTCGCGGCGAAGCGGGCGAACTGGTTGGCTAGGCCGATGTTCACATCGCGGTAGGTGGTCTCCGCGAGTTTCGCAAGCTCGGCAGCCTCGGCCGAGCCGAGGTCCCACACGCCATTGGGGCGGACGAGGTCCGGACGATCGTCGAAGTCGAGGACCGACTCGTAGAACTCGGTCGCGCGAAGGGCACCAGCAGGCGTGAGCCCGCCTACGAGCTTCGGGTACTTGCGCAAGTCCGCGAACACGCGACCTGTCAGCACGCGCTCCGGCGAGAACACGAGGTGAAAGTCCTCACTCTCGACAAGTCCGGAGATCTCCTCGAGCATCGGCTTCCACCGATCTCGCGTGGTGCCGACGGGAAGAGTGGTCTCGTAGGAAATCAAGGTGCCGGGTGTGAGGTGTTCGGCGAGTGAACGCGTGGCGGCATCCATCCAGCCGAAGTCAGGTTTGGCATCGTTGTCGACGAACAGTGGTACCACCAGTACCACTGCATCGGCGCCGGGGACGGCATCCGCGTAGTCGCTCGTCGCACGCAATTGCCCAGCTGGCACCAGTGTGGCCAGATGCTCCTGAAGACTGGCTTCACCCGGGAACGGCTCCCGGCCAGCATTGACCAGGTCGACCACCGAGGAGTTGACGTCCACGCCCACCACCTCGTGGCCCTTGTTCGCGAACTGCACCGCGAGCGGCAGTCCGATTTTTCCGAGGGCAATGACGGCGATTTTCATGCGGCAAGCCTACTTGAGCGCCATGACGCTGAGAGTCGTTCCAGCGCCCAGGTGGGACTACTTGCCGATGATTGCGAGGCTTTCGTCGACCACCCGGATGGCGATTGCCCGCAGTGAGTAACGGCTCGCCGCCCACTGCGCCAGTTCAGCACGGGCAGCTGGAGCGAGAGGGGACGCGGCTGCGGCACTCATTGCCGCTGCCGTCGCGTCCACGTTGTATTCGAGGGCGACGCCCGCATCGGGGTTTTCCGCGTTGTTCAGGAAGTCCACCGTCGGTCCGGTGCCGGTGAAGATCACCGGGCAACCAGCCGCGAGCGATGAGTACACCTTGGTGGTGAACGCGTAGTCGTAACCCTGTCCGGGCTTCAAGCTCGCGAGTGAGACGGTCGCTCCAGCAAGGATAGGCGCGAGTTCGGAGCGGGAAATCGGTGTCCGCATCTCGACGGAATCCCCGATGCCCAGGGCGTCGGCACGCTCGCGCAGCGATTGACGGTCGGCGCCGTTGCCGATGAAGAGCAGGCGCGCGTCCGGGTGTTGATCGAGGACTTGGACGAAGGCCTCGACGAACACTCCGGCACCGTGCCACTCGGAATGGGTGCCCGCATAGACAAACAGGGGTGGTGTGGGTGCTGGTTCTCCGGCATAGCGAAAGACATCAGTGTCGGCGCCGTTGCCGACCGGTGTTGAAGGGGTCTCGATGCCGAGTTCGCGGAACCGGGTGGCGAGCGGCGCGTGTGCCACAAAGAGATGACGCGCGCGCTTGAGGCCCCAACGCTCGAGGCGTCGTAGCGCCGTGAGAACGAGCCGGTTACTCGACACCATGGCCGCCGCATCCGACCAGAGATCTGCGGCGTCGACAACTACCGGAGTTCTGCGCAACGTGCCGAGTGCGATAACGACTGCGGTGGTCGTCGGCGGCGGTTCGACGACGTAGAGGTCCGGGCGGCGAGAGAAGAGGAGCCGAAGTACCAATGGCACATCGAAACTGAGATATGGGATGTAGCCGCGCACGTACTGCTGCTTATCCCGGATCACAGGGGCTCGGCGCACCTTCACACCAGCGACGTCATTGAGGACCGCGCCGCGCGGAGGCTTGGTGGTGATCACGGTGACATCGCAACCGCGATCCCTGAACTCCTCAGCCCAGGCTTGGAGAAACCCAGAAGCGGCGGATACTTCTGGAGAGTAGATCCGGCTGACAATCACCACTCTCATTGGTCGTCACCAAGCAGAGCGCCGATCAGTTCATGTTGGTACGCCACATCTGTTTCGCTCGAGAGCGATCGCGCTGCCCGGTCTGCAGCGGCCTTAAAGCCACTGACGTCCTCCGCAGTAAGGTCTTGGAGCGCGCTGACGAGCGCGTCCGCACTAGTACCCGGCGTGATGATTCCCAGGCCGTGCTCCCGGATGTAGGCGTCCGTCTCGGGCGCTGGAGCAAAGACAAGACCGATACGCGCCTGAACAAAGTCAAAGAACTTGTTGGGTAAGTGATGAAGCTGACTGAGCGTCTTGATCGGGAACAGGAACACCCCGAGGTCGTACTGATTCAGCACTCTCGGCAGGCTCGCGGGCAACACTGGGGCGTGTACGGTCACGAGCGGGTTCGCATCGGCCTGCGCGCGCAGAGCCGCCAGATGGCCCCCAGGGACCTCAACCAAGTACAAGTCCAACGTAAATCGGCCGTCGAGTCGATTGACCGCTTCGATCAGCGCGGGAAGGTTGCGCCGATCATCGGCGATGCCGCTGTGTACCAGGCGGATGGTGGCCGGGTCGATCGGCTGCGGGGTGAGGTCCTGGAAGATGGGCGTACTCCGCACCACCCCTGTCTCGGGGCCATAGTGCTCGCGGTAGAGAGTGGCAAGTCCAGCACTGACCGTGGTCACAGCTGCCGTGCGCGGGAGGTACTTTCTGCACAGATGCTCCATGTACGGTCCAACGAGCCAACGCCAGACCCAAATGGTGGCCGTCTCTTGGGCGGCCCACTCGTGCATGTCTGCCAGCACCGGAGTATCGCGCGACGCCGCGAATGCGAGGGGGAGAGCACGGGCATCGTTGGCCACGACCAGGTCGTATGGGCCGGAGTCGAGTGCCTGCCTTAGCACCGCCTTTTCGCCAGGGGCACTGAGTTCTACGGACTCGTGAAGGTGGAGCGCCAGTCTCGCCACGCCCAGCAGGGTCTGGGGCAGGGAAGAGGCGTTCTTGGGGACTTCGATGTGTTTCGTGGCACCTTCTGGGGGAGGCCCGTAGCCCACGGTCGTCAC
>DGBM01000231.1:1664-2780 GCA_002384765.1 Demequinaceae bacterium UBA4004 | reverse complement strand
AGTAGCTGACCGACGCTTGCGGCGGCCTGCTGCGTGGCGAGGTCCCGGGGGCGCCGATTCAGCGCGAGCGGCTCCAACCCGGCCGCGATGGCGCCGGAGGAGACGAGCACAATCTCACGGCCAGTTTTCACCGCAGCAGAGATGACCTCGGCGAGGAACGCGATCCGGTCGGTATCGAGGCCGGTTGCTCCCTTGTCGCCGGGTTTGGTCAGTGAGGTCGACCCGACCTTGATGACGACGCGCTTAGCTTCACCCAGCGCGGCGTGCGAACTACTCGTCATCGTCGACGCCGATCTCGTAGCCGTCGGACTCCTTTACCTCGTACGGCACCCGACGCCGACGCTTCTCGGCCAGACGCTCGTCTGCCGATAGCCGATCATTGGACTCCGCGGCTTCGACGCGCGGATCTGTGCCGCGATGGCCGAACGCCACAACACCCATCTCGCCGGCCACCGACTCCGCGGTTGGTTCCCATCCGAAGCTGACGTCGCCGATGGTGACGTGGCAGCCAGGCAACGCACCTTGCTTGGACAGCGCGGACTCCACGCCGAGCTTCGCGAGGCGGTCGGCGAGGAATCCGACCGCTTCGTCGTTGCTGAAGTCGGTCTGGCGGATCCACCGCACGGGCTTGGTGCCCTCAACGATGAAGCCGCCTTCGCTGTCGGGGTCCGGCCGGACGACGAACTCGACTCGACCGATCGCCTTCGGCGTGACGATGACCCGTGGGGCCTCGTCGATCGGATTCGCCAGCCGGTGCTTCGCGACGGCCGAACCGAGGCCGAACTTCAGCCGATCGAGGCCCTCGTGGGTAACCGCGGACACCGGATAGACCTCAAAACCACGGGCGCGGAGGTCCGCGCTGACGAACTCCGCAAGCTCTCGCGCCTCGGGTACGTCGATCTTGGTCAGCGCAACGATCGTGGCGCGCTGGGCGAGGTCGCCGTACTCGTCGAGCTCGTGCACCAGCGCCTCGATATCGGACACCGGATCACGCCCGGGCTCGAGCGTGGCGCAGTCGACGACATGCACCAGGACCGACGTCCGCTCGACATGGCGCAGGAACTCTAGACCAAGGCCCTTACCTTGCGCGGCACCCGGAATCAGTCCAGGTACGTC
>DGBM01000231.1:0-1643 GCA_002384765.1 Demequinaceae bacterium UBA4004 | reverse complement strand
ACCGACTTCAGCTCCAGGACAACCGTGGCCTCTTCACCGGGTTCGCCCAGCAACGCGAACCCGGGCGCCTTACGACGCGAGGTGGCTAGCGAGGCATTGCCCAGCCCGCCGCGACCACCGGGTGCTACCACGAACTCGCTACCGGCGACCTCCAGATCGGCGAGGACCTCGCCGTCCTTGGACGCTACGACGGTGCCTGGCGGCACTCGAAGCGTCAGGCTCTGGCCGCTGGCGCCGCTGCGGTTGTTCCCCATGCCGGGCTTGGCGTTGCCTGCTCGTTGATGCGGTCGGTGGTGAAAGTCCAGGAGGGTGTGCACGTTCGCGTCGGCAAGCAGCCGGACGTCGCCGCCGTTACCGCCGTTACCGCCATCCGGCCCGCCCAGCGGCTTGAACTTCTCGCGGTGGACCGAGACACAGCCGTGCCCACCGTTACCGCCGGCGACGTGGAGAACGGCGCGATCGATGAAGTCAGCCATTGTTATGCGGTCCTATGTGTGGAGTGAAATGAGTCGAGGGGCCAGGAGGCCTGTTGGCCCCCTCGCCCCTCGACGAAGATGATTGAGATGTAGCGCTAGCTGGCTACCGTCTCAAGCTCGACGATGCTGATCTGCTTCTTGCCGCGACGAGTGCCGAACTCGACGGCGCCGGCAGTCAGGGCGAAGAGGGTGTCGTCGCCACCGCGGCCGACGTTCTCGCCTGGGTGGAAGTGGGTGCCGCGCTGGCGAACGATGATCTCGCCGGCCTTGACGACCTGGCCGCCGAAGCGCTTGACGCCCAGCCGCTGTGCATTGGAGTCGCGACCGTTTCGGGTCGAAGACGCGCCCTTCTTACTTGCCATGTCTAACGCCTACTTCCCGCTGGAAATTCCGGTGACCTTGACGACCGTCAATGGCTGACGGTGGCCGAGGCGCTTCTTGTACCCGGTCTTGTTCTTGTACTTGAGGATGTGGATCTTCTGGCCCTTGACGTGATCGACGATCTCGGCATCGATCGAGACCTTGGCGAGCGCGTCCGCATCAGCGGTGACGTCGGTGCCATCGACAAGCAGCAAGGCCGGCAGGGAAACCGCGGAACCCGGCTCGCCCTTGAGCTTTTCGACCTCAAACTGGTCGCCCTCGGCGACGCGGTACTGCTTGCCGCCAGTCTTGACTACGGCGTACACGGCAACTCCCTGGTTACGTATCTACTCGGGCGCAGGCAGCATCCGCCGCTCACGCTTGTTACAAGTCTTTGTCCGCGCACTAGTTACGAGGCGCGACGAACAAATATATCGCATTCGCCCCGGGTGGGGTCAATGCGTATCGGTCGGACCTGCCTCACACTTTTTCGGTGGTACCCGGCGATGGTGGTCCGGCCGGACGACGGGCGGCTCGGCGGCGCCGCACCGCTGGACGGCGTTCGGTCGATTCGGTGCTGGTCTGATCAACGCCGGACTGGCCAACACTGGGCTGGTCAACACTCGGCTCGACAACGCTGGACTGGCCAACACTGGACTGGACAACGCTGGGCTGCCCTGCCGCACCTTGATCGCCGCCGGGCCGCAAAGCAGGCGCGGACGCCGGCCCCCGGGAATCGGCATCTTTATCCGGCGCCGGCGTGCCCGACTGCGCAGGTTCGCGCGACTGTTCCGGCTTGCCCGAATG
>DGBM01000212.1 GCA_002384765.1 Demequinaceae bacterium UBA4004 | reverse complement strand
CCGCGTGATCGGACTCACGCCGCCATCAGCGCCTTGATCCCGTCCGCCACGAACTGCACTGCGAGCGCCGCCAGGATCACGCCGAGCAGCCTCGTCAGGATCGAGCGGCCGGTCTGGCCGAGGAAGCCGTCGATGCGCTCGGCGAGGAAGAATACCAGCCAGGTCAGAAGGATGCCGGCGAGCAGGATCACGAGCAGCGCGATCTGTCCGTAGAGCGTCGGGAAGGAACCCGAGAGCAGCACCGTCGCCGAGATCGCGCCAGGGCCGGCGATGAGCGGGATGGCCAGCGGGAAGGCGGCGATGTTGTGGATGTGGTCGCGGGTGATCGCCACGTCGGCGCTCTTCTCCTTACGGTCGTTGCGGCGCTCGAAGATCATCTCGAAGGCGATGAAGAACAGCAGCAGCCCGCCCGCGACGCGGAAGGCCGGCAGGGTGATGCCGAACATGTTGAGGATAGCGGCGCCCGCCACCGCGAAGACGGCCAGCACGACGAAGCCGATGACAGAGGCGCGCAGCGCCACCTGGCTGCGTTCGGACCGGTTCATCCCCCGCGTCAGCGCCAGGAACAGCGGCGCCAGGCCCGGCGGATCGATCGTCACCAGGACCGTCACGAAGGCGTTGAACAGGCTCTCGATGGTCGGCACCGCAGCTCCCTCATGCCGTTGCGCGGACGCCGGGAGAGGCTAACCCATCGCGGGGACGAGGGCCAGTGGCCGGTGCGATTCGCGTCCAAACCGCCTGCTTTGCCCGGCATGGCGCGCAATTGCCGCGCACGCCTGTTGAAGAAGCAGCGTAACCCACTGATTTGACGAAATTAATCGGCGCGTAGGCAGCCACGTTCGGATTTGGAATATGGGGGCTGCTTCTTATATAGTAGAGACAAGATTCTGCCAGAAAGTGTGATCCCCATTGAGTGACCTGACCAAGCCGCCGCAGGGCGACGGACCCGACGGCATCGAGCCCGTCTCCATCATCGAGGAGATGCAGCGCTCCTATCTCGACTATGCGATGAGCGTCATCGTTTCCCGAGCGCTGCCGGATGTGCGCGACGGCATGAAGCCGGTGCACCGGCGCATCATGTACGCGGCGCACGAGAGCGGCTACCACTGGAACCGCAAGCACGTGAAGTCGGCGCGTCCCGTCTCGGACGTGATGGGTAAATACCACCCGCATGGCGACGCCTCGATCTACGACGCGCTGGTGCGCATGGCGCAGTCCTTCTCCTTGCGCTTGCCGCTGGTGGACGGTCACGGCAACTTTGGGTCGCTCGACGACGGCCCGGCCGCGTCGAGGTATACCGAGGCCCGCCTGGCTCCCGCGTCGATGGCGATGACCGCGGACCTGGGCGAGGACGTCGTCGACTTTGTCCCCAACTACGACAACAAGCTTCAGCAGCCGTCAGTGCTGCCCAGCGCCATTCCCAACCTGCTGGTCAACGGTGCGTCCGGCATCGCCGTGGGCATGGCCACCAACATGGCTCCGCACAACCTCATCGAGGTGGTCTCGGCCGCTCGTTACTTGCTGTCCAACCCCACAGCGACTCTCGACGAATTGATGAAGTTTGTGCCGGGGCCGGACTTGCCCTCGGGCGGAAAGATCATCGGCCTCGACGGCATCCGCCAGGCGTACGAGACCGGCAAGGGCGCGTTCCGGACGCGCGCTGCCGCCCGCATTGAGAAGGTGACCGCGAAGCGGCAAGGCATCGTCGTCACTGAACTGCCCTACACGGTGGGCCCCGAGCGCGTGATCGAGAAGATCAAGGACGGCGTCACCTCCAAGAAGATTCAGGGCATCGCCGCCGTCACCGATCTGACGGACCGTCACCACGGGTTGCGGCTCGTCATCGAGGTGAGGACGGGGTTCTCGCCCGAGGCCGTGCTGGAGCAGCTGTACAGGCTCACGCCGCTCGAGGAGGCCTTCTCCATCAATAACGTGGCGCTCGTGGACGGCGAACCGCGCACGCTGGGCCTCAAGGAACTTCTCAGAGTGTGGGTCGAGCACCGCATCAACGTGGTGCGCCGTCGCTCCGATCACCGCCTGAAGGCACGACGCGACCGCCTCCACCTCGTGGACGGCCTCCTGGTCGCCATCCTGGACATCGACGATGTGATTCAGATCATTCGCACCTCCGACGATTCCGGCGCGGCCAAGGATCGCCTCATAACGGCGTTTGACCTGTCCCAGGTGCAGGCCGACTACATTCTCGAGTTGCGTCTGCGACGTCTCACCAAGTTCTCGCGCCTTGAACTGGAGAACGAAAAGACCCAGCTGATGGCCGAGATCGCGGAGCTTGAGGAAATCCTGCGTTCCGAGGCCACGCTCAGGGACGCGGTGGGCCGCGAGATGGACGCCGTCGCCGCGGAGTACGGAACGCCGCGCCGCACGATTCTGCTCGCCGAAGCTGGCGTCCCGGCAACCGCATCGCTTGCCGCAGCACCAGGCGCCTCCTCCCCCGCCGCCGGCCGCAAGGCGGCACCTGCGAACCTGGAGATCGAGGACACCCCGTGCAATGCGCTACTGTCCACCACCGGACTCGTGGCACGCACCGCCGACGACCACCCGGTGGCTCGCGAAGGAAGGCGCGCACCTCACGATGCCTTGCGGTCCGTCGTGGCGTCCACGGTGCGCTCCGACGTGGGCGTGCTGACCTCTCGAGGACGGGTGCTGAAGCTGTCGCTCCTCGAGGTGCCCTCCTTGCCCACCACGGACGGCCCGCCGTCGCTCTCCGGCGGCGCCCCCGTGCGTGAACTGGTCATGCTTGAGCGCAGTGAGGAGCCGGTGGCGCTCGTGCCGCTCGACGGCGAAACGGTGGTGGCGCTCGGCACCCGCCAGGGCGTCGTCAAGCGCCTCGCACCGGAGCCGGCGCCCGCCAAGGACGCGTGGGACGTGATCGCACTCAAGGACGGCGACGCCGTCGTTGGCGCCGCGCCCGCGGGTGACGATCTCGAGCTTGTGTGGGTGACCTCTGACGCCCAGTTGCTGCACTTTCCGGCCTCGACCGTGCGCCCGCAGGGCCGCTCCGCAGGGGGCATGACCGGCATCAAGCTGGGCGACGGCGCTGACGTTTCCGGGTTCTTCGCGGTGGATACGCTGGTCGACAACCACGTCGTCACCGTTTCCGGCTCCTCCGATGGCCTGCCTGGAACACAACCGGGCGCCGCAAAGGTCACTCCCCTGACCGACTACCCCGGCAAGGGTCGCGCCACGGGCGGCGTGCGTGCGCATCGCTTCTTGAAGGGCGAAGACGCTCTGCTGATCGCCTGGGTAGGGCCCGCGCCCGCTCGGGCCTCATCCGGCGCTGGCCAGCCCGTCGATCTTCCCGAACCCAACGGGCGACGCGACGGATCCGGAGTCGCACTGACCACCCCCGTGGACGGAATCGGCTAAGGGTTACCGCTCGAAGGCCCAGTGCCGGTCGGTGATGTATTTGGCCACCACGAGCCCGATGAGGATGGCCAGCACCGTAAGCAGCACCTGCAGGATTCCCGCCGTGGCGTCGACATAGCGAGATTTGTTGAGGCTCACGATGGCCTCGTGCGCCAGCACCCCCGGAATCTGCACCAGCGAAGCCGGAACCTGCAACGTGATCACCGGCCAGCGCCCGCCGCGCGCGCCGGTTGCCGCAAGAACGCCCAACACCAGGCATGCCAGGAACGTTGCCGTTTGGACGGGCATACCGTTCTCGATCAGCACCATGCGGGGGACGTTGACGAGCCCGATGAACGCGGCGGTCACCGCCATGCGCCAAGGAGAGTTGAACAGCAGGGCAAAGCCCAGGACCCCCACAAAGCTCGCGACGGACTTGATGCCAAGGTCGGCGAGCAACGGCACGTCGATCGGCGGTCGCGGCGACGTGTCGAGCGGACTGATCAGCGACACGCCCCACACCGCCGCGGCGGCGGCCAAGGTGAGTGACGTACCGTGGACGATCCGCACGATCCCCGCCGAGTAGTCGGATTTCGCAAGATCGAGCGCGCCCGTGATGAGCGCGAATCCCGGCAAGAGGAACAACACCGAAGAGATGTAGCCCGAAGCGTGTGTCTCCAGGCCGCTGCCGGCCAAGGACATGAGCGCAAGCGACCCGATGTAGACGGTGGTGGCGATCGTCGCGGCCACCAGCACGGTGCCGAAGGCATTGAATTTGCGGTGCGCGAGCTCGCGTCGCACCCACTGACCCATGAACGCCGCAATGAATACCACGACGACCTCGAGGAGCCGCGCGCGATTGAGCACCGCAAATCCGGCACACGCCGCGCCCGCAAAGCTGGAGTTGAGCCACCGGTTGTACATCGCACCGTGCCGCTCGATCTCATCGAGTGCCCGGTGCACCTCCGCGGGCGTGGTGACGCTCGGAACATGGCGCCGGTAGCGGTCGAGGCGGGCAATCCGATCCGCATCGACCGAACTGTGCCGCAACTCCGACACCTCGGTACGGAATTGTTGGCCCACGCGCGAGGTGGTGGTGATCTCCATGAGCGTGACCTGCTCGGAGTGCTCGTCAATCCCCAATGCCTTGGCCACCACCTTCATGCCCTGCTTCACACGGTAGCTCGCGGTGCCAGAACCCAGCATGAGCAGACCGAGGCGCAAGGTCGCGTGGGAACGTCGCCCGAGTTCGTGGGCGTCAATGTCTTCAGGAGGACGCGGCGAAGATGTCACGGGAGCATTGTTTCGCACATGCAGGCAGCGGGGTGTGACCTCCGACCCGCAGGATGCGCCGAGGCGCTACCGGCGGGAGCCGATCGTGGCCAGCCGCGCCTCGATGACGCCCTGCCATTGGAGGGCCCGGCGCCGCGCTTCGACGGTGGCCAATCCGGCGGGCACACCCAGCGCAAACAGCACCGTGCTCGCGACGTCCCAGCCGACTGCGCCCGTGGCGAGTCCGCCGAAGATCGCGATCGCGATCCCTCCCGCGGACGCCCAATAGGAGCGCAACTGGCCGAGCATCGCGCCCAGGGCGGGCACGTTGTCACACGCGTGAATCGCTCGCACCGCGTCCGCGGACAACTGCCTGGGTAGCGGGCCGGACCAACCGATGTCGGGCAGCTCCGGCGCCATGAAACGGTACAAGGGTGCTCCCGCCTTCGAGTCCGAATCACTCATGGTGCCTCCTGTGTCTTGATCCTCCACCGGAACGGCTAGGTATCGATGCGGTTGTGGTCAAGTGTCGCGGCGCCCGCGACGATGAAGTCACGGCGCGGCCCCACATCGTTGCCCATGAGCAACTCGAAAACCCGCTCGGCCGACTCCGCATCGGCCGCGGTGATGCGGCGCAACGTACGGTGCTCGGGGTCCATGGTGGTCTCCGCCAATTGGTCGGCGTCCATCTCGCCAAGGCCCTTGTATCGCTGAATCTCATCCTTGAAGCCGCGACCCGCTCGTTTCAACTCTCGCAGTGTCTCTTGGAGTTCCTTCTCCGAGTACGTGTAGATGTGCTCGCGCGGGCGCCGCGCAGAGCCGTTGACCTCGATCCGGTGCAACGGCGGCACGGCCGCATACACGCGGCCAGCATCCACGAGCGGGCGCATGTACCTGAAGAACAAGGTCAGCAGCAGCGTACGGATGTGCGCGCCATCAACGTCGGCGTCCGTCATCAGGATGATCTTGCCGTAGCGGGCCGCGTCCAGATCGAAGGTGCGTCCGGAACCGGCTCCCAGCACCTGGATGATCGAGGCACACTCGGCGTTGTGCAGCATGTCGGTGACCGATGCCCGCTGAACGTTCAGGATCTTTCCGCGAATCGGCAGCAGGGCCTGGAAATCCGAGTGACGTGCCAGTTTGGCCGTGCCAAGCGCGCTGTCTCCCTCGACGATGAAGAGTTCGGACTGCTCCACATCGCTGCTGCGGCAGTCGGCGAGTTTGGCGGGCAGGGTGGATGTCTCGAGGGCGTTCTTGCGCCGCGAGATTTCCTTCTGCTTGCGGGCCGCCACGCGCGCCCTCATCTCGGCCACCACCTTTTCCAAGACCGTGTTGGACTGGGCCTTGAAGTCTCGCTTGGTGGAGTTCAGGATTGCGCCAAGTTCGGTTTCGACGGTCTTGGCAACGATGGCGCGCACCGCTGAGGTTCCCAAGACCTCCTTGGTCTGGCCCTCGAACTGCGGTTCCGGAAGCCGCACCGTCACCACGGCGGTGAGGCCCGCCATGATGTCGTCCTTCTCGATGCGCTCGGCCCCATCCTTGCCCGTGAGCTTGAGCCTGCGCGCGTTCGCCTCGATGACCTTGCGCACCGCCTTGGTGAGGCCCTGCTCGAACCCCGCCAGGTGGGTCCCGCCCTTGGGCGTCGAGATGATGTTGACGAATGAACGCACCTCGGTCTCGTAACCCGTGCCCCAGCGCAGCGCCACGTCCACCTCGCATGCGCGTTCCACGTCTTCGGACACCAGGTGGCCATTCGGCTGCAGGACGGGCACGGTCTCGGTATAGGTGCCCGAACCCTTGAGTAGCCACGTGTCCGTCACCGCAGTATCGGGCGCGATGAAGTCGACAAAGTCCTTGGATCCGCCTTCGAACATGAAGCTTTGCTCGCTCGGCTCCAGCGGGTGGCGCTCGTCGCGCACCACCATCGTCAGTTTCGGCACCAAGAAGGCGGTCTGGCGGGCTCGCACAATCAGTTCGTCGTACGCGAAACTGGCCTGCTTGTTGAAGACCTGCCTGTCGGACCAGTAGCGGATGCGCGTTCCCGTGACGTTCTTGCCGACCTTGCCCGTCACATCGAGTTCGGATCCGGTGATGAACGGCGAGAACTCCGCGTCGGGTGTCGGGCCGCTCGCCGGATCCGCGAATTTGCCCGGTTCGCCCCTGCGGAACGCCATGTGGTGGGTCTTGCCGCCACGATCGACCCACACATCGAGCCGCTCGCTCAGCGCATTCACCACGGACGCGCCCACACCGTGAAGACCGCCCGATGCCGCATAGGATCCCGAGCCAAACTTGCCTCCGGCGTGCAGCTTTGTCATCACCACTTCGACGCCGCTGAGCCCCGTCTTCGGTTCGATATCCACCGGGATGCCACGTGCCATGTCGCGCACCTCCACCGAGTCATCGGGGTGCAGGATCACCTCGATGCGATCGCCAAATCCACCGAGCGCCTCGTCCACCGAGTTGTCGATGATCTCCCACATGCAGTGCATCAGTCCACGCGAATCGGTGGTGCCGATATACATGCCAGGACGCTTGCGAACGGCGTCCAATCCTTCGAGGACGGACAGGTGACGTGCGGAGTAGTCGGAGCTCACCCCGCGAGTCTAGGCCGGGCGCGGGGCGCCGTTACCGTTGCCGCGCGCTGATGCGAGCAGGTCGGGCGCTGCCACCGGTTCACCGTAGGGTCAGTTAGGTCTCGGGTACCTCTCCTGCAGCGTCGGCGCGCAAGGCCATCATGGAGATGTTGTCCGCCTTCACAAAGAAGCCAAGTTCCCGGTAGAGTTCACGGCCCGCAGGAGTCGCGTGGAGCTCTATGACCTCAATACCCTGCTCATCTGTCCACTCGAGCAGCGCGATCATGATGGCGCGCGCGTACCCCCTGCGGTGGTACTGGGGCGCGGTCGACACCCATTGGACATAGCCCGACTGATGCGCCTGTCGTCCCGGTCTGGGCAGCCGCGGCCCGATGTTGATGAGTCCACAGGCGGCAAGTCCGCCTTCCTCGGCGTCGATCACCGCGCCATACAGGTCGCGACCAAGACGTTCCTTGACCAGTGCCGTCGAATCCAGGGCCCAGGTGGGGGTGGGTTTGGCGCCGACGCTCTTATACATGAGGGCACCCAGGTACACGATTTCCGCAGCATCCGCCGGTTCGGCGGGCCGCACCTTGATCGCGGCCACGCCCTAGTGCCAGGCGACGGCGACTGTCACGTTGACGAGCGTGAGCACCAACGCGCCAGCCCACATGCGTGCCGCCTTCTCTCGCCGCGCCCCGGTCTCGCACAGCGCCGCCACGCCCAGCGCCACCAAGAACTTGACGGCGACCTTCCAATGGTTCGGTGACTCGTCCTGGTCCCCGAACACCAGTCCGGCCAGGAATACGCCGGTCACGATCTGAGCTCGCGCGCCCCACAGCATCACCTTGGTGATGCCGCGCTCACCCACACGCCACTGCTCAAGCCCGCCACCAACGATGGCGGCCATGCCCACCAGGTGGGCGATCAGAACGACGGTCTGCAGGGCTTCCACGGGTATTCCTCCAATGGGATGGGTTCTTCGATGCTATCGCGCCCGGCCGCCCCGTGACCGCAGGCAAAGGTGGTTTCGAGCCGCCAATGGGCGGCCATACGATGTGCCCATGCCGTCCGATCAATTCCGGTCCCCAGTTCGCGGCGCCTTCTACGCTTTGCTTGCCGCCGCGCTGTTTGGCCTCAACGGTTCGGCCTCCAAGGTGGTGATCGCGGCGGGATTGAACCCCGCGCAGGTGACCTTCATGCGCGTGCTCGCGACCGCCGTGCTGTCCGGCGCGTGGCTGGCGGTCGCGGGGCGGCGACACTTCGCTGTCACTCGCCGCGAGCTGGCAGCACTGGCGCTGCTGGGGGTCGGCGGCCTCGCGATGGTGCAGTGGTTTTACTCGGTGGCGATCTCGCTCCTGCCGGTGGGTGTGGCACTGCTGTTCGAATACACGGCGGTCATCCTCGTCGCCTTGACGGCTTGGCTCGCCTTTGGGGAGCGCATCGGAGCGCGGCTGTGGTGGGCCATCGGCGCGGTCTTGGTGGGGCTGGCCGTTGTCGCCCAGGTGTGGGACTCCACGCTACGTCCCTTGGGCGTTCTCGCGGGGCTAGGGGCGGCAGTCGCGTTCGCGTTCTACTTTCTGGCGGGCGAACGCGGAGTCGCGAACAAGCACCCGTTTGCCGTGGCGTTCTGGGCGTCGGCCTTCGCCTCCGCCTTCTGGGCGCTCTTTTCCGGGTGGTGGAACATCGATCCGGAGCTGCTGACCCACCCGGTATCGCTCACCGGCGCACTCGAGTCGGTGGTGGTCCCGCTCTTGGTGCCCCTCGCGTACATTCTGACGCTGGGAAGTTTCGCGCCGTTCGTCCTGCTCTTCACCGCGCTCCGGCACACCTCCGCCACGGCCGTGGGCGTTGCGGCGTCGTCCGAGGTGTTGTTCGCGTTCGCCGTGGCGTGGGTGTGGCTCGGTGAAAGTCTGTCCGTGTTGCAGGTGGTCGGCTCGATCGTCGTCTTTGCCGGCATCGTGTTGGCCCAGACCGCGCGCCAGTCGCCTACTGCAGCGCTCGAACCGCCTGCCGTCGGAGAGGCCGTGCCGCCCCCGTTGTAGCGGCGCTTCCTAGTCCAGGTAGTCGCGCAGGACCTGGGACCGCGACGGGTGGCGGAGCTTGGACATGGTCTTGGACTCTATCTGGCGGATACGTTCGCGGGTCACCCCGAACACACGGCCAATCTCGTCCAGGGTCTT
>DGBM01000044.1:3251-8592 GCA_002384765.1 Demequinaceae bacterium UBA4004 | reverse complement strand
TCCGAGCTGCGCCAGCCGGCGGTGGCCCGTCGACCTGGCCCAGGCGCTGCGCCGGCCGTGCCGGCCAACAAGGTTACGGTGGTGACCCGCAAGCGGCGTACCTACGTCAAGCGCGACGACCTGGACAAGCCGGCCGACGAGACGGCGATTGCCGCCGAGGTCGAAGCCGAAGTGGTCGCCCAGGCACCGGTGCCAGAGCCCGAAATCGTTGAGCCTGAGGCCCCGCAGACCGCAGAGCCGGCCGAGGTTGCCAAGCCGGAATCAGCGCCGGTGCCCGAGTCAGTGCCTGAGGCCGCGCCGCGCCGCGTGGCCGAGCCCCAGCCGGCAGCACGTCCCCAGCCGGCAGCCCGCCAGGTGCCCGGTAAGCCGCCCGCGCGCGGCCCGCAGCCGGCAGCGCGTCGGGACGAACCGGGTCGTGGCGCCGGCAAACGCAAGAAAGGCGGTCGCGACGAGCGTGGCGGCTTTGGCGATGACGCTCTGGGACGCCTGCGCAGCCGTTCGCGGCCCGGTGCCAGTCGCCAGGGGGGCGGCCGACACCAGTTCGAGCGCCCGCAAGGGGCCATCACCCGTGAGGTCGAAGTGCCGGCCAGCATCACGGTGGCGGAACTGGCAAGCCGCATGTCGGTCAAGGCAGCCGAGGTCATCAAGTGCCTGATGCGCATGGGGCAGATGGCCACCATCAATCAGGCCCTGGACCAGGACACCGCCATCCTGGTGGTCGAGGAAATGGGGCATACGGCCTCAGCCGCGGCCGCGCAGACGCCCGAATCGCTGCTCACCGAACTGGCTCCGGTCGGAGAGGCGCTGCCGCGCGCGGCTGTGGTCACGGTGATGGGTCATGTCGATCATGGCAAGACCACGCTACTGGATTACATCCGCAAGTCGCAGGTTGCAGCCGGCGAGGCCGGCGCCATCACGCAGCACATCGGCGCCTATCACGTCGCCACACCGCGCGGTGCAGTTACGTTTCTGGACACGCCGGGCCACGCGGCGTTCTCGGCCATGCGCGCACGTGGCGCGGCGCTGACCGACATCGTCATCCTGGTGGTGGCGGCCGACGACGGCGTGATGCCGCAGACGATCGAGGCCCTCAACCACGCCCAGGCGGCCCATGTGCCGATCGTCGTGGCGATCAACAAGATCGACAAGGAAGGCGCCAACCCCGACAAGATTCGCCAGCAGCTCACCGAATACAACCTGGTGGCGGAGGAGTACGGCGGCGACACCATGTTCGTCGAAGTCTCCGCGACCCAGGGCAAGAACATCGAGAAGCTTCTCGATGCGGTGCTCCTCACGGCCGATGCCGGCCTGGACCTGCGCGCCAACCCGAACAAGGACGCGCGTGGCGTCGCGGTCGAGGCTCACCTCGACAAGGGCCGTGGCCCCGTGGCGACCGTGCTGGTCCAGTCCGGAACCCTGCGCGTCGGCGACGCGATCGTTGCAGGAACGGCATACGGCCGCGTGCGCGCCATGTTCGACGAGCATGACGAACCCGTCGCCGAGGCATTGCCCGCGCGGCCCGTCATGGTCATCGGCCTCACGTCGGTTCCGCGCGCAGGTGACACGTTCCTGGCCGCCGAAGACGACCGCACGGCACGTCAGATCGCTGAGAAGCGTGAAGCCGCCGAGCGTGCCGCGCAACTGGCCAAGCGTCGCAAGCGCATCAGCCTCGAGGACTTCACCCAAGCCATCGAGGACGGCAAGGTGGACACCCTCAACCTCATCATCAAGGGCGATGTGTCCGGTGCCGTCGAGGCGCTCGAGGATGCTTTGCTCGCGATCGATGTGGGCGACTCGGTGGACCTGCGCGTCATCCACCGTGGTGTGGGTGCCGTCACGCAGAACGACGTCAACCTGGCCACCGTCGACAACGCCATCATCATCGGCTTCAACGTGCGTCCCGCCGAGCGAGTCCAGGAGTTGGCCGAGCGCGAGGGCGTCGACATGCGCTTCTACTCGGTCATCTACCGTGCCATCGAGGACGTCGAGGCGTCCCTCACCGGCATGCTCAAGCCCGAGTTCGAAGAGAAGCAGGTGGGTTCCGCCGAGATCATGGAGATCTTCCGTTCCTCCAAGTTCGGAAATATCGCCGGTTGTTTGGTCCGCAGCGGTGTCATCAGGCGCAACGCGAAGGCGCGCGTCGTCCGCGGCGGCAACGTCCTCGGCGAGCCGACAATCGACACCCTGCGTCGCTTCAAAGACGATGCCACCGAGGTCAAGGACGGCTTCGAGTGCGGTATCGGCTTGGGCAAGTTCAACGACATCCAGGTGGGCGACATGATCGAGACGTTCGAGATGGTGGAGATTCCGAGGTCCTCATGACCGACTCACCCCGTGCACTTCGGCTCGCGGGCACGATCAAGAGGATCGTTGCCCGCGCGCTGGAGAGCGAGATCAAGGACCCGCGCCTGGGTTTCGTCACCGTGACCGATGTGCGCGTCACGGGCGACCTGCAGCAGGCGTCGGTGTTCTACACCGTCTACGGCGGCGACGAGGACCGGGCCAACACGGCCGCGGCGCTCCAGTCCGCCAAGGGGCGGCTACGTTCGATGGTGGGCGGTGAGCTGGGCATCCGGCTCACGCCTTCCCTCGAGTTCTTCTTGGACGCGGTGCCGGAGACGGCGGCCACGCTCGAAAAGGCGCTTCACGAGGCCGCGCTGAAGGATGCCGAGTTGGCGAGGCTGCGGGAAGGTGCCGCTTACGCCGGAGAGGCCGACCCTTACCGGCACCCCTCCGACGAGGACACTGAAGAGGACTGACGACGTGGCGCGTCGCATCGACGAGCCCACGCCGGGCCTGCTGCTTGTCGACAAGCCCGCCGGCTGGACGTCGCACGACGTCGTGGCGCGCTCCCGCCGGATCCTCAACACCCGCAAGGTGGGTCACGCTGGCACGCTCGACCCGATGGCGACCGGCCTGCTGGTCCTCGCCGTGGGGCGCGCGACCCGACTTCTCACCTACGTCACGGGCCACGACAAGTCCTACGACGCGACCATTCGCTTGGGTTCCTCCACCATCACGGACGACGCGGAGGGCGAGGTCACATCCGCCACCGACGCGTCGGCGGTGTCGAACGACGCCTTGGCGGTGGCGATCGCGGCCCTCACCGGCGACATGTCGCAGGTCCCCAGTTCGGTGAGCGCCATCAAGGTCAACGGAGAGCGTTCCTATGCGCGCGTGCGCGCCGGCGAAGAGGTGGCGCTGGCCGCGCGACCGGTCACCGTCTCTCGTTTCGAGGTGACCGAAGTGCGCCGGTCGGAATCGGTCATCGACGTCGACGCGACCATCCACGTGTCCTCGGGAACCTACATCCGCGCCCTGGCACGCGACCTGGGAGCCGCATTGGGTGTGGGGGGCCACCTGACCGCCTTGCGCCGCACCCGCATCGGCCGATTCGACCTCGCGTCGGCGTCCACCGTTGACTCGCTCGCGGCGCTGGCCGACTCCGGCGCTGACATCCCGCTCATCTCGCTCGATGAGGCGGCCAAGGCGGCGTTGCCCGCGCTGGACCTGACCGAGCAGGAGGCTCGCGACCTCAGCTTCGGCAAGCCCCTGCGCGAGCGGGTGGATGAACTCGCCACGCCCGAGCACGACGATGACTTCACGCACGATGCCGCGGCCGTCGCGCCCGACGGCCGCGTGATCGCGGTGGTGCGTCGGGTGAAGGGCGCCGCAAGGCCGGTGATCGTGTTCGCTCCTGCGGGGTCGGGCGCGTGACCGAGACCGGTAGCCAGGTGCGGCAGAATGAGCGAATGACATCCGTGTGGCGCTCGCTCGCCGACGTGCCCGCCGATCTCGGCCCCACGGTCGTGACCGTTGGCAACTTCGATGGGGTGCACAAGGGTCATCAGGCGGTCCTCACGGAGCTGGTGGCGGCGGCGCGCGCTCGCGGCGCAGCCTCGGTCGCCGTCACGTTCGACCCGCACCCCAAGGCGGTCCACGCTCCGGACCACCAGCCGGAGCTCATCACCGGCATCGAGGACCGCATCGAGCGGATCGCCAGGA
The DNA here is from genome assembly GCA_002384765.1 of Demequinaceae bacterium UBA4004. The sequence goes on along the minus strand of DGBM01000044.1, from coordinate 4,587 downwards.
CCGGCGTCGATGGCATCGTCGTCCAGGAGTACACGCTCGATTTCGCCATGGCGACGCCCGAGGAGTTCGTGAGGGACTACCTCGTCGACGGGCTTGGCGCCGTCGCGATTGCCGTCGGACGTGACACCCGATTTGGCCGCGGGAACGCAGGTGACATCGAGACCCTCCGCGAGTTGGGGGGACAACTGGGAATCGGCATCGACATCGTCGGCGACGCGTCCGACTCTCACGCCGGTGCGCGCCGGTGGTCTTCCACGTGGGTGCGCGAGCTGCTTGATGAGGGCGACTTGCGGGCGGCCGCGAAAATCCTCGGGACGTATCACCGGCTGCGCGGCAGGGTGATCCACGGCCTGAAGCTGGGCCGCCAGATCGGCTTTCCCACCGCGAACCTCGACGTCTATGCGGGTTTCATTCCTCGCCACGGCGTCTACGCGGGATGGCTCGAGGTGGTGGATCCGGGGGGAAACGCCGCTGCCGTGTCGCTCGTCGGAGAAAGACTCCCCGCCGCGGTGAGCCTCGGCATCAATTACACGGTGGGTACCGATGACCTGCGGGTCGAGGCGTACGTGCTGGACCACGAAGACCTCGACCTGTACGGCGCGCGCGTCGCGCTCGACCTGGTCGAGTGGCGTCGGCCGATGTTGGACTTTGGTGGTATCGACGGCCTCGTTTCGGCGTTGCACGAGGACGTCGCGTGGTGCCGTTCGGTATTAAACGTATAACGATTCGCCCCACGGCGGCGGCGCGCAGGCTAGGGTGCCAAGATGGAAGCGAGCCAAGCGACGTCCCAGCCTTTCGAACCGCTCGTGGTTCTGGAGAACGTGAACAAGCATTTCGGCGACTTGCACGTGCTCCAAGACATCAACCTGACCGTGGGCAAGGGCGAAGTCGTCGTCGTGATCGGGCCGTCCGGCTCCGGCAAGTCGACTCTCTGTCGCGCGATCAACCGGCTTGAGACCATCGACAACGGAACCATTCGGCTCGATGGCGTCGACTTGCCCGCGGAAGGACGCCCGCTCGCGCGGCTGCGGGCCGACGTCGGCATGGTGTTCCAGTCCTTCAATCTGTTCGCGCACATGACGGTGCTCGATAACGTCATGCTCGGCCCCATGAAGGTTCGCAAGATGTCCAAGGCCGAGGCGAAGACGCTCGCCATGGAGCTGCTCACCCGCGTGGGGGTCGAAAGCCAGGGGGACAAGCACCCCGCCCAACTCTCGGGGGGTCAGCAGCAGCGGGTCGCGATTGCGCGAGCCCTTGCGATGAGGCCCAAGGTCATGCTGTTCGACGAGCCCACGTCCGCGCTCGATCCAGAAATGATCAACGAGGTCCTCGACGT
>DGBM01000044.1:3000-3224 GCA_002384765.1 Demequinaceae bacterium UBA4004 | reverse complement strand
GGCCACCCCGGAGGAGTTCTTCACGAACCCTCAGTCCGATCGGGCAAAAGACTTTCTATCCAAGATTCTGACGCACTAACGACACACTTAGGCCGAGAGATCCTCGGCCGAAGGAGAGGAAACCCCATGAGAAACCTGAAATGGGCGGCGCTTGGCGCCGTCGCAGCGATAGCGCTGACGGCGTGTTCTAGCGGAGGGTCGACGGAGACGACGACCGCCACCGA
>DGBM01000044.1:0-2902 GCA_002384765.1 Demequinaceae bacterium UBA4004 | reverse complement strand
GTCGACTTGGTGGTGGCCACATACACCATCAACGACAAGCGCAAGGAGATCGTCTCCTTCGCGGGCCCGTACTACAACGCGGGCCAGGCCATGATGACGCTGTCCTCGACGGACGGCATTACGACGCCGGACGACCTTGCGGGCAAGAACGTCTGCTCGGTCGAGGGCTCCACGCCTGCGGCCAACATCGCGGAGAACTACCCCGAGGCCAACCTGGTGCTGTACGGCGCCTACACCGACTGCCTCGAGCCCCTGCGTAACGGCGAGGTCGACGTGGTCACCACCGACAACGTGATTCTCGCGGGCTACGTGGCGGAGTCCGACGGCGAGTTCAAGGTGGTGGGCGAGCCCTTCACCGAAGAGCCCTACGGCATCGGCGTCAAGCTGGACGACACCGAGTTCCGCATGTGGATCAACGACGTTCTCGAGGAGATCTTCGCCGACGGCCGCTGGCTCGCCGCCTGGAAGGACACGGCGGGGGTCGTACTGCCCGATCCTGCCGTCCCGACGGTCGACCGCTACTAGGCCGACCGCTCGTCGCTGACGGAGGGGCTGCCGCGCCACAACGCGGCGGCCCCTCCCCGGCACGACGCCACCGAAACGGAGCCAACTTTCCATGGGAGCCCTGGTAGACAACGCCGACCTGCTGTGGCAGGGCTTCTCTGCGACCCTGCTGATCTCCGTCGTGGCGGGCATTCTGGCGTTCGCATGGGGCGTGATCCTCGCCGCCTTCCGTGTCTCGCCCATCGGCCCGCTTCGCACTTTTGGCACGGTCTATGTCAACGTGGTCCGAAATTCGCCGCTGACCGTGATGTTTCTGTTCTTGGGTGGCACCACGTCCGCCCTCGTCGGCATCGTCATTCCGGTGTCGCGGAATACCTACTTTGGCGTCACCATCAACAACGGAATTATCTTCGCGATCGTCGCGCTCACGCTCTACACGGCGACCTTTGTCTGCGAGGTGGTGCGTTCGGGCATCAACTCCGTGGGGGTCGGTCAGGCGGAGGCGGCCCGTTCGCTCGGTCTCACCTTCGGCCAGACGCTGTCGCAGATCGTCCTGCCGCAGGCTTTCCGCTCGGTGGTGCCGCCGCTCATCAATGTGTTCGTGGCGCACATCAAGAACACGTCGGTCGCGGCCGGATTCGCAGGAACCGAACTCGCCGCAGTCTCGTACCGGTTGTCGAATGCCAACCCCGGTGATGTGTTCGGCATCTTTATTGGGATCGGCCTCGCGTATCTCGCGATCACGGTCCCGTTGTCGATCGCCGCGGAACAACTCGAGAAGAAAGTGGCGGTGCTGCGATGAGCGCCCCCCGCAACCTTCTCTTCGACGTCCCCGGGCCCAAGGCAATCTTGCGCGACAAGGTCTACACGGTCGTCTTCACCGCGGTGATTGCCGGCCTGTTGGGTTGGCTCGGATACACCGCGTACACGCGCGGCATCTTTGATGAACGCTGGCAGGTCCTGTGGGATCCTCAGAAGGGCGGACAGGCGGCCGCCGATGTGTGGCACTCGCTGCTGGTCAGGGGGCTCCTCGAGGGCACGCTCAAGGCCGTCGTGATCAGCGTCCCGATCGTCGTCGTCACCTCGACCGTTCTGGTGATTGCGCGGGCGTCGGCGAACAGCCCGATGCGCGCCATCGCGTACCTGTTCACGCACGTCTTTCGCGGCATTCCCGTGTTGCTGGTCATGTACTTCGGCGTGCTCGCTCTCAGCCTGTCGCCGCTGGTGTCCGTGGTGCTCGGTCTCACGGTATACAACACCGCGGTCGTCGCGGAGATCCTGCGCGCCGGCATCGCGGCCCTGCCCAGCGGCCAGCGTGAGGCGGGGCTGAGTTTGGGCCTTCGACCACTGTCGGTGTTGCTGCGTATCCAACTTCCCCAGGCGGTGCGCATCATGTTGCCCGCGCTCGTTAGCCAAGTCGTGGTGTTGCTGAAGGACACGTCGCTCGGATTCATCATCGCGTACTACGAGTTGCTGACAGTGACCAAGAACAACTACAACTACTTTGGCGAGCAGACCACCGTCGTCTTCGTGCTTGCCGCGGCGGTGATCTACATCGTGGTCAACATGGCCGTCAGCCGCTTCGCACATTGGCTGGAGGACCGGCTGAGCCGCACGCGCACGTCGGTGGGCGTCATCGAGCCCCCGGCCGTGCGAGGGGGAGTGGACGCCGCAGGCATCGGCGCGAACACGCGCACCCCCTACAGCCAGATCTAACCCTCATTCTTGACGGCGCTCGGGGCTTGGCATCATGTGGTTGCCGCCGAGGTTCGTCGCGAAACCCGCCGCACTCCGCTATGCTTGACCGTCGCCGTAGAACGGCCGCGGATTCCATTGCTCCAGAGAACAAGCCTGGGCGCGCCGCGCAACGATGTGTGAAGAGGAGAACCTGTGCCGCTCGATGCAGCCACCAAGAAGTCCATCATGACCGAGTACGCCACGTCCGAGAGGGACACCGGTTCGCCCGAGGTTCAGATCGCGATGCTGACGCAGCGCATCCTCGACCTCACCGAGCACCTCAAGGAGCACAAGCACGACCACCACTCTCGTCGCGGTCTGCTCCTCCTGGTCGGCCAGCGTCGCCGCCTGCTCAGTTACCTTCAGAAGATCGACATTGAGCGCTACCGCGCGTTGATTGAGCGCCTCGGCCTGCGTCGCTAGTCCTTCCAAGGACCGACGCGCCGAGCCGCGCTCAGGCCCGGCCGCTCGCCCCACTCGGGGCTGAGCGGCCGGGCCTTTCACTGTCCTGCCACGCGCCCGCACCCTGTCGGAGGTTGGGAACCGTTGTGCGGCATGGCGCACCGCCTCGACGTCGGTTGGCACCGGGCCCGCATCGGCGCCACCTGGACACTGCGAACCGCGGCGGCTACCGGCACGCCGTGAACCGCGGCGGCTACCG
>DGBM01000011.1 GCA_002384765.1 Demequinaceae bacterium UBA4004 | reverse complement strand
TGGCGTAGGTGGCCGCCAACATGATCTCCCCGGCGCCGTCCGCCAGGGCGTGCACGCCCAGAACCTTGCCGGCCACGGAGTCGGCGACGAGCTTCACCGCACCGCGGGTGTCATGCCGGACGAGCGCCCGGGTGATCGTCGAATGAGATTGGGTCGGGCGGGGTTCGTGGGTGATCCCGTTTCCTGCTGGGGGGTGAAGAAATCTGGATGAGCGTGACAAGGGTCGGTGTATTCGGCGCGACTGAGGCTGTAGCTGCGTTCACTTTCTTTGCTCAGCGTGGCCGGGCTTGCCGCTCCGGACGCGCACAACGCCATAAGGTGATAATATCGCCATATGGCGATTCCGATGAATTCTGATGCGTCGACCAACGAATCTCTCCAGCTAGAAGATCGCAGTGTGTATGCGGCACTGTTCCATGCCTTGGCGGAGCCGACTCGGTTGGCGATACTCGAACATCTAGTTAGCGGCGAACACCGGGTGCGGGATCTGGTCGATCACATGCACTTGGCGCAGTCCACGGTGAGTAAGCATCTTGCCTGCCTTCGGGACTGCGGACTTGTGACGCTCCGGACCGAAGGTAGAGCGTCCTGGTTCGCGCTGGCCGATCCAACTCGGTTGGAGGCCCTGGTTGAGTCCGCAGCGGCGCTGCTGAGTGCATCGGGTGTTTCGCTTTCGCTGCGTGAGCATTGCGATCGCCATAGTCGCGACGAGCTGGGCGGCCTGGAACTGACATGAGCACGCCCCGATCGCTGGCGTCATTCACCAGCGGAGAAGAGGTTTAGCCCATCATGAGTGCTGGACATAGCCACGGACCGAGTTCCGATCAAGCCGCGACGGCACCGGATTTTCGCCGGAAGCTCGGTTTCGCCTTCGCGCTTGTATTCTCCATCGTTCTCGCCCAGGGCGTCGGCGCCTGGATCACCGGCAGCCTCGCACTGCTCGTCGACGTCGTCCACTCGTTGACCGATTCCATCGGGTTGCTCGTCGCACTCGTCGCGGCGATCCTGATGGTTCGTCCCTCCGACAAGCGGCGAACCTGGGGTTTTCGCCGCATCGAAGTGCTAGCGGCCCTCGGCCAGGCGCTGCTGCTGGCCGGCGTCAGCATCTACGCCCTTGTCGAGGCCGTCCAGCGCTGGTCCAATCCGCCAGAGGTCGCGGGCGCAGAGCTGCTGATCTTCGGTGTCGTCGCGTTAGCCCTCAATGTCGCCGCCGCGCTCGTGCTCGCGTCCGGCCGCGGTGCGAACTTCAACATGCGTGCCGCGTTCCTGGAGGTTCTCATGGACGCGCTGGGAACGCTGGCGGTCATCGTCTCAGCCGTGCTCATCATGACCACTGGGTTCCAGCGGGCCGATACCATCGCTGCTGTCGCGATCGCACTGATGATCATTCCCCGGGCGGTCCTGCTGATTCGGGAGACCACCCACGTCCTGATGGAGTTCACGCCTGCCGGTCTTGACCTTGACCAGGTCCGAGCGCACATCCTGGCGATCGACCATGTACGGGAGGTCCACGACCTCCATGCTTCGACCGTCGCGACCGGGCTTCCCACGCTGTCCGCCCATATCGTCCTTGACGATGAGTGCTTTGAGGACGGTCATGCTCCGGGGATCCTCGATACAGTGCGTCACTGCGTGGCTGAGCATTTCCATATCGAGCACGCCACTTTCCAGCTCGAGACCCAGCTCCACCGAGATCATGAGCCTTCGGACATACGGCACCCCTGAACTGCGTAAATGGACTGACGAGCTTTGTTCCCACGTCCAGAAGTCGTCCCAACGTGCGATCCACCGAAGGCCGAACCGCCTCCCCCGCTCGGCCTCGTTCGATAAGGCCTAGCCGCCGCTGGCCCGAGTTCAGTGAGCATCGATCGGGTCAGTATGGTCAGCCGAGGTGGGGGTCTTCGAAGCGGAGAGATGTTGGCATGGCGAGAGTATCCATTAGGCGTAGAGCAGTGCGGGATCGTCGAAACCGCCCTGCCCGCAGGTCCATCGGAGCAGTAGCTGCGGTCATGGCCGGCATGCTGGCGCTGACAGGCTGCGCGACCGGTACCGATGCCGTCGCTACCGGTGAGACGTTCGATTTCGTCAGTCCAGACGGACAGCTGCAGATTTTCTATGACCCGCCCGAGGAACGTCGGACGATCGCTCCGATGTCCGGGCCGAACGTGCTCGACCCCGAGGTGACCGTGGCCGTCGCTGACTATCCCGGCGAGGTGGTACTGATCAACCTGTGGGGCCAGTGGTGTGGGCCGTGCCGAGCCGAGATCGACGATCTGCAGCGACTGCAGGAGAAATACGAATCCCGAGGGTTCACCAATATCGGCGTCAATCTACGTGATCCGAATCGGGACAAGCCGGTTGACTTCATCAAGGACAACGGCGTCACGTATCCCTCGATCTGGGATCCGTCCCAGGCCGCTGTGGCGGCACTTAACGGTTTTCCCACGTCGGTGGTGCCGGCGACACTGATCCTCGACAAGCAACATCGGGTCGCTGCGGTGTTTTTGGCGGAGGTCACCGACTACCAGTTGGAGCCGCTCATTGAAAGGCTCCTCGCGGAGCCGACCGGGAGCGAAGCTTGATGACTACGGTGTTGCTCGCGCAATCCGTAGGCGAGACCTTTCAGCAAACAGCGGCCTCCGGTCCACTTTTGCTCGCCCTGGGTGCGTGCGTGCTAGCGGGGCTCGTGTCGTTCGCCTCACCTTGTGTGGTTCCGCTCGTGCCCGGCTACTTGGCGTATCTCGCAAGCGTGGTCGGCGCAGAGCGTCCGGCGGCCACAGTGCAAGCGGCAGAACAACGTCGCGCCGCATCGGGCACGCTTACTCTCGAGGAAAAGCAGCGGCAAGTTTCATCGCGGCGGCGAGTTGTCCTCGCCGCGATACTGTTCGTCGCAGGCTTCACGGTGGTGTTCGTGTTGCTATCGGCGATGGTGCTGGGCGCTGTGCAGTATCTCGCCCCCCAACAGGAACTATTGCAGCGGCTCGGCGGGGTGGTCACGATCCTGATGGGGTTGGTGTTCATCGGGGTCGTACCCGTGCTTCAACGGGACACCCGCATGCAGCCGAAAGCGCTGTCTACCTGGGCGGGCGCACCATTGCTCGGCGCCGTTTTCGCCTTGGGTTGGACCCCATGCCTCGGCCCTACACTGGCGGCAGCTTTGTCGGTGGCTGCCGGGACCGGAATCGACGCGGCACGCGGAGTGCTCCTTATTGTGGCGNNAGTGGTATCTGGACTCAGTTCGTGTACTGGCTCCGCGACTTTGCCATCTCGGATACCACGCTGCCGATCTGAACCAGAGGCGTGTGCTTAGCGGCCCCGGGGGGAACCCTACGAGCAGGTGCGCCGCAGGCCGCTCTAGTGAGGTGGAACGCTGGCTGGGCGGCGAGCTTGGAGAGCGGCTTGCCCTGTGACGTGAGAGCTGCACGGGGAGCGTTGGCCGATTGGTCATCGACCACTGTATGGTCAGTGCATGCTGACTATTGCTTCCCGTCTCGATGTGATGAATCGGTTGGGCCGCGCCATGGCGGACTCGACCAGATCGCGGATCCTGCTCGCCCTTCTCGACGGCCCCGGCTATCCGGCTGAATTGGCCCGAGATCTTGGTCTGACCCGGACGAATGTCTCCAATCATCTGTCTTGCCTGCGGGGCTGCGGAATCATCGTCGCCGAGCACGAGGGGCGCCGCACCCGGTACGAGATCGCTGATGCCCACCTCGCGCACGCGCTCAATGGCTTGGTGGAGACCGCGCTCGCCGTCGACAGCGATGCAGCTTGTCTGGACTCGCAATGTTGCGTGCCCGGCTGCTGCAACAACCAGGATGGGCACAGCTGATGGATGACTGCTGTGCCCCCGCGTCTTCGACGAAGGCCGCCGACCACCACGATCCCGGCCAGTGGTGGCAAGACTCGGCCATTCTCATCCCGGCGGCATCCGGTCTGGCCCTGCTGATCGGCTTGTCGCTGGAAGGGCTGACTCCAGTCTCGGGCCCGCTTGTCACCGCGGTGTTCTGGGCGTCCCTGCTTCTCGGTGCCTCACAGTTCGTCCCCTCATCCCTTCGGGGACTTGTCCCATCGGGGCGTCTGAGTATCGGGCTGCTGATGACGATCAGCGCGATCGGTGCAGTCCTGCTCGGCTTCATCGAAGAAGCCGCCGCNNTACTCGATCGCCGAGGCGCTGGAACACCGGGCGATGACCAAGGCGCAATCGGGCCTGCGTGCTTTGCTGGCATTGATCCCCTCGACCGCAACCCTCATTACCGCTGGCGGCGTCACTCGGTCTGTCCCGGTGGAGGATCTCCTTCCCGGCGACGTGCTGCGCCTGGTCGCCGGTGAGCGACTGGCCACAGATGGCACCGTCCGAACCGGTCGCAGCAGTCTGGACGTCTCGGCGATCACCGGAGAATCCATCCCAGTTGAGGTCGGCCCTGGCGATCAGGTGAGGGCTGGATCTATCAATATTTCCGGTTCCTTGGAGGTCGAGGCCACCGCCGCTGGC
>DGBM01000294.1:8723-9230 GCA_002384765.1 Demequinaceae bacterium UBA4004 | reverse complement strand
GAGTTCCTCGATCCACCGGCGCCGCAGTTCGGCGCCGTCCTTAGGTACGACCTTGTCCGGCCGGGCCTGTGCCCAGGCAAGGCGATCCCAGGAACGCCGCAAACCCGGTCCGGGCTCCTGGCCGGGATGCTCGCTTCGCCACTTCGCCTCGTAGCGGTCGAGGTTCCGGGTGATCTGCGCGGTCCGGGCACTGAACGCACCGGCGTACGACGCGAGCTCGACGACCTCTCCGGTCTCGGAGTCGAGGCAGTAGCCGTGCGCGGCGAGCGCCCGGCGGAATTCCGGGTTGCAGGCGACGGCGGCGTGCCCGATCCCGTTGNNGTCGTAGGCGGCGGCGATCTCCGGATGCAACGTCGCGGCCAGGGACCAGGTCTTCGGACCGTTCACCACCACCTCGACGAACCGCAGCCCGTGCTCGTCGGTGCGGAGCCTGCCCTTCGCAATGCCGGATTCGACGTCGTAACCGGCGACCCACCGCTCGTAGGCATCGCCATCCAGCGTCCCCCC
>DGBM01000294.1:2304-8607 GCA_002384765.1 Demequinaceae bacterium UBA4004 | reverse complement strand
CGGACCTTCGTAGCATGCGTGCCGTCTGGTTCTAGGGGTCCTCGGACCTCAAAGGGCAAGTGAGTAATCGACGACGTCACTGCTCGTCACTCAGCTCCTGCAACACGCATGAGCCCGGACAGCGTTGCGTAGCGCGCGGAGCATCGCCCTCGCTATACCTGAGATCCCGATCCATGAGCACGGCGCGACGTGTCCACGGTGCCAGGATCGGCCACTGCCCTAAACGACGGCGTCACCGTGCGGAACGTTGCAGCACCAATCGCGGCAACCAGCGGCACGCTGATAGCCGCTTCAGCGCCGCCAACCTCATAGGCAAGACCGGCCGCGAGCGGCCCCAACGGGCTGGCACACGTGGCGAGCATTGTTGAAGCTGCGTCCACACGTCCTTGCATCCCTAAGTCGGTCGCCGCCACCCGATAGCCGTTTTCGATCGCACTAGCGGCCGGGGCCAGAAGATAGGTCCCGCCGACTGCCAAGCCAAAGAGCCACGGCGCATCGAGCGGCACAACGAGCATTGCGGCGATGGAAGCGGCTACGGACCAGCCCCAACCGATCAGAAGCATCCTGCGGGGCACCGCTCTGAGCAGCGAACGGGATGCTGCGGCGCCGACCAACCCAAAGCCACTGCCGATGGTCATGACGAGACCAACCTGAGAGGCGCCAGTTCCGGCGAGGCTTAACACCACCACGACCACGTAGAAGACGCTAGCCATGGAGAAGTTCAGCAGACACGCCGAGATCACGGAGTCCCTCAGGAACGGCATCCGCCAAAGCAGCCTGAATCCACCTAGCATGGACCCCGCGACTAAAGACACTCGGCTGGGAATGACCCTTGGGGGACGCTTCCTGTGTCGCAAGGGGGTCCGTATCGCGGAGATCATGGCTACCGAAAGAACGTACGAGAACGCATCGAACAGGAAGGGCAGAGCTGGCGAGATGGCGAAAAGCAGTCCCCCGATCGCCGGACCCGCGAGTACCACCGCGTAGTCGCGAATGCCGTACGTCACCATTGCGGCATCCATCTGATGGCTAGGCACGATGGCCTTGAGCGCCCCTGTCTCTGCCGGAGAGAAGAAGACGTCCATGATGCCCTGCAACGCCGCCACGACGCACACTGGGCCGATCGTCACCGTTTCCGTCATCGCCATGATGGCGATCGCGACAACTCCACACAGTCGGACTGCGTCTGCCGAAATCATCACCGTACGACGGTTGAAGACATCCGCGATCAGCCCGCCTGGCAGACGTGCTGCCAACTGTCCGAGCAGTAGCGCCGTGAGCGCCAGGCCGGCGGAAGCTGCGTGGCCGTCTGTGACGGTGAGGATGAGGAGTGGGTAAGCGATGCGCGAGGTCTCGCTGCCCAGCGAGGACAAGGCCTGAGCCCCGGCCAGCAGCCCGAAGTCTCGCGGCATTCGTTGATCAGAGGTCATGCAGCAACTCGTCCAAGGTGAAGTTGAACGAGGTCCGATTCCTCAAGTAGCGGTCGAGGGCACATAGGACCCCCGCTGTCCCGGTACCGAAGTCGAGCGTAAGCCGAACGAGGCGATCATCCATGAAGCACTCGCCAGCCTCCGACGGCACGCTGAACTTCCCAAGCGTCGTGGCTATCATCTGTTGACTCCGGCTCACCGAAAGAGGAGTGAACTGCTGAATGTCGGTAGCTGCGTCAAGAACCCCTGCCAGACCGTTGAAAAGACCGGAAGACGCAGAGTAAGGCGACAGCGTGCCCGCCGTCAGCGCTCCAATGCGTTCTAGGATCCGCTCGTCCCCAGTTACGTTGAAGATCCTAGTTGCCAGCCGAACGACTCCGCCTGAACCACGTCCCCAATAGGGGTAGATCACGCTGCCACCAGCTACGCCAGGCACCGCAAGCCCGCGCTCGGACTCGACCGCGTGCATCAAGTCGTGCTGAAGAGCACGCGCTGCGGTATCTAGCCATAGCTGACGTTCAGGAGCATCGGCAGAGGCGAGATACAAGAAGAAACTACCTATGCCACTCGAACCATAGGCATAACCCAGCGGTTCGTTCTCGCCTCCTGCGCGCCAGCGCAAGCCGTCGCCACACTCTTCACCAGCCCCAACTAGTTCGCGGCCAATCTGTTTGGCAGCATTGAGCTGTCCCTGATCGCCGGTCGACATCCACAATCGGAGTTCGGCCAATCCGATGCCGGCCCGTCCACCGGACAGGTCGTATCCGACCGACTCGCGCGCCCGATGTGACCGTTCCATTAGGGCGCACGCGAGATCTTGGGCTCGCTCCTCTTCGCTCAGAACCCATGCGATGCCCGCCTGACCGTTATACAGTCCGGGCGGCACGGCCGGATTGTTATTGCGCATCGCAGAAAGTAGGACGCGAGCATGTGCAGAAGCCGACTCTCCTAGGTAGTGGGCAGCGTGCAGGACGCCGGCAATGCCCCAGGCGACGCCGTACGGATTCGTCACATACGAGCGGAAGTCTAGCCGCCGCAACGTTTTCGTGGGGTCGCCCTCTAGGGAGGATCTCAACCCAGCAAGGGACCGCTCGAAGGTCAGGCGCAGCTCGTCGGCGTTCGAGGAGAGATCAGGCGTCTCCGCGAGCAAGGAGGGATCAAGTTGTGTTTGCAATGATGCGAACTGCGTTTCCATCTGGAGCCCGCGCGCGACGTTTAGGGCCAGTGCGTAGGCCCGGTCGGGGGCCATCGCCAACATCCCGTTGACGGGAAGAACCGTGGCCATCTTCACTGCGGCCGCCGCGTACTCGTCGTCTTCGAGCGGAGTGACTTCGCCGATCATTCGGGTGGGGGACATGAATCCGTGTGTGCAGGGGGTGCGCTTGGGGGAGGAAGATTGATAGGCGCTTTCGAAGTCGACAAGCGAGACGGTCTGACCATCGGTCATGATATTTGTCGTCGAGAGGTCGCCAACGCACAGACCGGAGGCGTGCACTACCCGAAGGAGTCGGTCGAGTTCTTCCCAAATGTGATGAAGTAGATCGCGGTAGGCGGCAACCTGCTCAGGGTCGGGCGCTTCCTGCAGAAGTGGATGGTGAGAAGCCACGAAGTGATTGAGGTTGATACCTGGTACCACGGTTTGTATCAGGAAATGGTGCTGCCACTCCTCGATCAGCGCTAGCGCGGTGGGGAAGCCGTCAGCCCCCTCGAGCCGACGTAGGGAGTCATATTCGGCCTTCAACCGCGAAACGGCGTCGCTCCCGGTTTCGTCCCATCCGGTCCACGGACGTGCCTCTTTGACAATCACTGGGTCACCGGTTGTTTGGTCGATACCACGGTAAACTCCTCCCGATGCGGAGAACGCGATCGCGGCGGACACGTGAAAGCGGCCAGCAATCACGACGCCGTCACCTCCTGTGCTGACGCCGTTCTCTCCCGCGCGGGAGGGCTTTTCGGTGTCAAGGAACGGGTCGGAAATCCAGTTCGGGACAGCGCCACCAACGGCGCGGTCGTCGCGAATCAGGACGCCATCGGGCCCCTCCAGCAGGTAAATGGGCATGCCGTCTGGGTCTAGACGACTCATTCGACGGTGGGCACCGTATCGGTAATGGACACAGCTGCTGTCCCGATAGCGGCGATCTGAAAGTAGGAACGGCCCATCGACGCCGCTGAGCGCGGTCCTCAGTGCCTCGAGCAGTTGGCGGCACTCCTCTGGCCCATTGGGATATATGGTCACGAACTTGCCTGCGGCTGGCCGACTCATCCACTTGGCATTGACCAGGCGCAACAGCGATGTCGAGCCGACGATCTTAAACGGGGTCTCAATGCTAGAGAGCGTGTCGACGGCGCGCGTAACAACTTCCTGCCCACTGTGTGGGGCGGCGGACAGATGAATCTTCCAGCCAGTCATTGGGCCGGGGGCAGAAGACACGCGTGGCTCACATTCCAGCCAGATCGACTGAAGCTGAAAGTTCCAAGACGGGCCCAAGCGATTACGCACCTGACGAGCAACATCGGCCTCGTCCACCAGTCTAGGCGGTCGGAAGTAGGGCGTGTCGGGCCAGAGATAGGTCTCAAAACCCTGTGCTGCGCACAACAACACCGGATCGCTCCATAGTGGGTAGCCAAGTGCCGGACTCAGTCGCAGCGCGCCGCCGTTGTCGGACACACGACGCTGCGATCACCAGTCGAGGGTTGTCCCGCACGCCGAGTGGCGTGCGAGACAACCATGGTCAACCTCAGCAATGCACCGAGTATGTGCTCGGTCCGAAATCCGAGTCGTATTCGGCCGCTTCCATCGGAAGTGCCTGCAGTTCGAGGATCTCGTTCACGATGCTCACCTCCTTCCCCGAGTAGGGCGGCGGGCGTCGGTCAGCCATCCAAGCAACAGTTGCAGCGCGAACGGAGACTGAACAAACCCCCGAACCGAGACTGCCTTTGGACGCTCCTCCCTACGCGCGACGTGATCTCCATGCTGGACCCGCGGCGCTATGAAGCGCCAGAGCCTGAGCACCAATTTTTTCGTCACTCGCCCGGATCGTGTTTACGTCTCACCAAAGGGCGAGAAGCTTGGCCCGCCAGGCAACCGCCGGCGCGGACGATGCATAGCTGTCAAGGGACAGTAGGAACTGCCCAGTGGCGGACATGAAACCTGCCCGCTGACGGTCACGAGAACTGCCCGGTGGTGGCCATGGGATCTGCCCATGGGGGCTGCGGCCACCACCGACCAGGTGCTCAGGCCAAGGGGCTCACCCCCTGGCCGGCGAGTGCCTGGGTGAGCCGTACGGAGTCGCCGCTGGTCTGGCAGACGTGGGCGTGGTGGAGCAGCCTGTCGACGGTGGCGGTGGCCAGCGTTTTGGGCATCAGCTCGTCGAACCCGGAGGGATGCAGGTTCGAGCTGATCGCGACCGAGCGTTTCTCGTAGGCGGCGTCGACGAGCCGGTAGAGCCCCTCGGCCGCGTCCGCGGCGACCGGCAGCAGGCCGATGTCGTCGACCTATGCGGACATCCGCATAGGTCGACCTATGCCGATACCGCGACNNCAGGGTGAACCAGGCGACCTTCAATCCTTGCTCGACGGCTTGTTGGCCGAGTGCTTCCAGGAGGAACGTCTTCCCGGTCCCTGATGGCCCACAGACGACGAGGTTCTCTCGTCGGTGGACCCATTCCAGGGTCCGTAGTGCCTGCTGGGTCGGTGCTGGGATCGAGGACGCCTCGGGCTGCCAGGCGTCGAAGGTCTTCCCGGTCGGGAACCCCGCGGCCGCCCGCCTGGTGGCGAGTGCGGAGCGTTCCCGGCCGGCGACCTCCTCGGCGAACAGGGCCTTGAGGACCTCGGCGGGTTCCCAGCGTTGGGCCTTCGCGGTCGCGACGACCTCGGGTGCGTGGCTGCGGATGTGGGGCAACCGCAGCCGTCGCAGCAGGTCCTCGAGGTCAGCAGGCAGTGGCGGCGCCGACGCCGCGGACACGGTCGTGCTCCTCGTCGTCATCGGGTCACCTCCTGGCCGCCGTGATCCCCGTCGTGCTGGCCCAATCGCGCCCAGCCTGCGGTGCCCTGGGTCAGCGAGGAGTCCTCGCCGGCACGGTGCTCACCGGGTGCTGGCTTCGTGGCGTGGTGGTCCAGGATCGAGGACAGGTCGGCCTCGGCGAACCGGCCGTGGACCGCGGCGTGTCCCAGTGCCCAGTCGACCTCGACGGGGTCGAACAGCTTCGCCAAGCTGAGGGCTTCGGCCATCTTGACCCGCATCCGCGGGGTGCCCGCGGCGGCGGCCTCGACCAGCCACAACCGCGCGCCTTCGCCCAGGTCGAGGAACTCCGACTCCGTGGCGTTCCTGGCCCGCGGCTGCCGGTCCAGCGGCCCGGGCGGTTGCGGCGGGAAGTGCTCATCGACCAGACGAGGGCTGCCCGGTGTGGCCCTTGCGTGGCGGGCGACCTCGACCGGCCCGTCCTGGCCGACGTGGACGATAACGACCTGCTCGTCGTCGCCGACACCGTGGGTCCGGGCCCACACCGTTTGGCCGAGCAGTTGGTGCGGGACCGAGTACTGGCCGGACTCGAACATCACCATCGGCGTGTTCGGTGGCACCACCCGAGTGGTCCCGAACGCGACCGTGTGCGCCGTCGTCGGAACCGGGTGCAACCGGACGCGTTCTTCGGCGAGCATCTCGACCGGTGGCCGCTTGGTGGTCCGATGAACGCGGGTGTTGACCTTCTCGCAGAACTCGACGCACGCCTCCTCGAGCTCGGCGAACGACGCGTACTCCTCACGCAGGTTCGTGTCCTTGGGGACGAGATCGGCCTTACTGATCTTCACCGACGACTCGGTGCCGCCCTTCGACGCCGGGTCCGCAGGAACACAGGTGTGGACCACCACCGAG
>DGBM01000294.1:0-2288 GCA_002384765.1 Demequinaceae bacterium UBA4004 | reverse complement strand
CACGTAGGTCGGCACCCCACCCAGACGCCGTAACGTCTGGTCCAGGGCGGCGAACACCGACGGCATCGTCTTGTCGCGCAGCGCGATCACGACCCGGAACCGCGACCAGGCCAGCCAGGCCACGAACAGCACCGTCTTCACACCGTCGACGACGGGGCCGTCGCCGTAGTCGTACTGCAGCCACATCCCGGGCTCGGTGACCCAGGGCCGGTGGACCCGTACGTGTCCGGCCCGGTAGGCCTTCTTCACCCTCGCGACCACTCGGCGGGTGGTGCGTTCCGAGCCGGTGTAGCCCAGTGCGAGCAGCTTCTCGTGGGCCTTGTCGGCACGGACCTTGCCCTGCGAACGCTCGACCCACTCCTCGACCTTGTCCAGGTACTCATCAATCAGCTGCGGCCGGGCCACGGCCCGGCCCAGCTCGGCATCACCGGCGACAGCGCGGCGTTCGACGTACCGCTTCACCGTGTGGTGCGAGCAGCCGGCGAGCTCGCCGGCATCACGCAACGACCCTGTCAGGTCGTAGGCATCCAAGATTTTCATGATCTCCTCGGCAGACTTCAACTCATCCCTTCCTCGGGGCGATAGGGCGCATCAGCACCGCTCATCGCACCCGAGGAAGGGGCCTCAACCGCGCAATGCGGCGAGGCAGACGACATCGTGTCGGGCAGATCCCATGACCGTCAGTGGGCAATTCTCATGTCCGCCAGCGGGCAGTTTCATGGCCGTCTCCGGGCAGTTTCTCGTGGCCGCCGACACATAGCCGATGCAGTGAAAATGGGAAACGGCAGGTGATCCGCGTTTCCGCACCTCACCAGTCGTTCTGTGGTGCTCCCCCAGTTGCCCCCCCAGTTGGACTCGAACCCGCAAACGCCATGGGACAGGACGGCGTCGCTGATCCATCCGCTCGCGCCGCCCTGCGCAATTGGAGGGGCCGGCGGGTGTGCAGGAGTGACCTGCCGCGGCTTCACGTCGTCTGGACGCGGCGTCGGGCCATGGCGAACTGGCTTCTAGCCTCAGGCTAGAAGGTCTTCGCCGCCAGATTCGAGAGGGCTTCGGCTATGACCTTGTCGCGGTTCTTGGCCGCGTGTTGATATCGCATGGCTGCGCCGGCGGTGGAGTGCCCGAGTCGGGCCATCAGTTCGGCCAGGGTGGCACCGGTGCTGGCGGCCAGGACCGCTCCGGTGTGCCGGAGGTCGTGGAACCTCAGGTCAGGCCTGCCGGCTTCGGTGCGTGCCTTGTAGAAGACCCTGTAAAGCGTGGCGGGCGCCAGGTGCTTTGTCGGGTCCCCGGCGGCAGGGAAGAGGAGGCCATCGCGGCCCCCGGTGATGTTGTCGCGGAGGTGTGCTTTCACGGCGGGGAGAAGGTGCGGCGGAATCGAGACGTCGCGACTGCCAGCGTCGGACTTCGGTGTGCCGATGATGACCTCACCGTCGACGCGGACGACGGCTCGGCGGATTTTGACGACGCCATGGGTCAGGTCGAAGTCGTGGCGGCGTAGCTCGGTGATCTCACCGAAGCGGAGTCCGCACCATGCGGCCAGAAGGATCATGAGCCGGTAGCGCTCGGGCATCGCCAGAGTCAGGGCCTCGAGCTCGGGAAGGGTGGCGGGGCCGATCTGCTTGACCCGCTTCGTGTTGCCCGCGCCTCGGATGTGGCAGGGGTTGAAGTCGATCAGACGGCGTTGCACCGCGTCACTGAGGATCGTCCTCATCAGGCCGTAGGCGTGTGCGTTGGCGGTCGGGGTCGAGTTGCCCATCCGGTAGTGCCAGTCGTCGATCAGGTCGGCCGTGATGTGCTTCAGGGCAACCTCGCCGAAAGTCGGCAGGATCCGCGCGTCGAGGATCTTGCGATAGTGGTAGCGCGTGCGCGGCTTCAACTGACGATGCGTGAGCCAGCGCTCGGCGTGCTCCCCGAACGTGAGTGGCTTCTTCGTCGTGGGCGGTGTCCAGTCCTCGTTCTTGATCTCGCGGCGTCGATCGGTGAGCCACGCCTCGGCATCCTCGGCCGTCTCGAACGTGCCCGGGGCCATGTGCCGGATGGTGTCGGGGCCGAGGTAGGACGCCTGGTAGCGCCTGCTGGGAAGCTTCCTGATCGCACCGAATCCGCGCCTGCGTGGCATGTCCGCTCTCCTAGTTCGTGCAACAACGTGCAATTAGGATGGCAAAATATGCGTGCTTCTGTCCACGCGCCCGAGCGATACAGGACGTTGTTTCCGCAGGTCAGGGGAGTTTTGTCCATTCTTGTCCAGTATCGCCGCATCAACTGGAATAAGATTCAAACCCAGTATC
>DGBM01000265.1 GCA_002384765.1 Demequinaceae bacterium UBA4004 | reverse complement strand
TGCGGCCCATCCGACAGCTCCACGGTGAGGAAGGGTTCGCCGAGGTGTTCTTCACGGACGTCAGGGTGCCGACGAAGCACGTCGTCGGCGAGATCGGGGACGGTTGGCGCGTCGCCATGGCAACCCTGGGCTTTGAGCGGGGCACCGGCCTCGGTGATCACGTGAGGTTCACACGGGACGTGGAAGAGTTGGTGCAGATCGCGTTCCGCGCGGGAAGGGGCGATGACCCTGTCGTCCGGGATGCAGTCGCCGCGCGCTTCGTTGAGGCTCAGGTGTACCAGCGGTACATGCAGAACGTCGTCACGAGGCTGTCCGCCGGAGAGGAACTCGGCTCCGATTCGAGCCTGGTCAAGCTGTACTGGTCGGAGATGGAGGCTCGGATCTTCGAGACCGCCATCGACATCCTCGGCCCGTGGGCCGAACTCGACGACGGGCCTCTCGCGCTCGTCGGCAACCGTTTTCACCGCCGGTACTGGCACGCGCGGGCTTCGCGCATCTTTGCCGGGACCAGCGAGATCCAGAAGAACATCATCTCAGAGCGTCTTCTGGGCCTGCCTAAGGAGCGTCGATGGAGCTAGACCTCACGCCAGAGCAACGGAGCCTTGCCACAGGTGCACGAGAGTTCCTGGCTGACGCCTGCCCGCCGTCCGTCGTACGTGCTGCCTGGGACTCCCCGGCTCCGGACGAGCGCCTGCGAGAGAGACTCGCCGAGATGGGCTTCTTCGGTCTTGCCGTGCCCGCGGAGCACGGGGGCCTCGGAGTCGGTGACCTCGAAGTGGCGCTCATCCTGGAGGAGTGCGGACGGGTGGCCCTGCCGGTTCCACTGCTGGAGTCCTCGGTCGCCGCCCTTACCCTGGCCGAGCACGGCACGCCGAGCCAGCGCGAACGCTGGTTGCCGGCACTGGCGGCAGGTGAGGCCAGGGCGACGATCCAGCTCGAGGGCCAGAGCCTCGTGGTCGGCGCAGGGGATGCGGATGTGCTCATCATGGTGGCCGATGGCCAGCTTCACGCCGTCCCGGCCGGGCGCTTCACGGCCGAGGAGCAGCCCGTTGTTGACAAGAGCAGGCGGGTGGCCTCGGTTGAGGCCGACCCGGGGGATGACAGCCGGATGCTCGGCGACCGGGAGGCCGTTGAACGCCTGCTGGACCGGGCCGCCATCATGACCGCGGCCTTCCTGCTGGGGATAGCCACGCACCTGATCGAGACAACAGTCGCCTATGTCAAGGGCCGGGACCAGTTCGGGCGTCCCATTGGATCCTTCCAGGCCGTGAAGCACCGACTGGCCGAGGCGCACCTTCTCGTCGAGACGGCACACCCGGCCGTGTGGTCGTCGGCGCACCTTGTCGCCACCCACTCCGACGCGGCTCATGTGGCTGCCAGCGTTGCCAAGGTCAGCGCGTCCCAAGCGGAGGCGTCGGCGAACGAGCATGCCCTCCAGTGCCACGGCGGCATCGGATTCACTTGGGAACATGATCTGCACATGTGGCTCAAGCGGGGCAAGGCCCTCGAACAGGCCTACGGAAGTCCCCAATGGCACCGGCGCCGCATCGCGGACCAGCTCTTCGTCGAGGGGGCATCATGACGGCCGGGAAGGGGCCTCTCGCGGGTGTGCGGGTCGTGGACCTGAGCGCGCTCGCTCCGGGGCCCTTCGCCACCATGCTTCTCGGAGATCTGGGTGCCGATGTCGTCACCGTCGAGCCGCCGGCCACCAAGAGGGAGGGCTCCGGGCTGGAGGACCTGCCATACCTCGGTGGAGCGCAGGCCCGGCAGCTCGGGATCAACCCGCTCTACCGCTCGCGTCGCTCCATCGTCGTCGACCTGAAGTCCGAGGGTGGAAAGGATGTGGTCCTGGAGCTCGCCAGTCGAGCCGACGTGTTCCTGGAGGGCTTCCGACCGGGAACCTGCGACCGGCTGGGCGTGGGGTACCACGACGTCCGCTCACGCAACCCGAGCATCGTGTACTGCTCGTTGAGCGGCTACGGACAGCGCGGTGAACTGGCCCTGCGGGCGGGGCACGACCTGAACTACCTGGCAGAGTCGGGGCTGCTCTCGGCCACGACCCGTCCGGGACAGCGCCCCGGCATCCCGGTCAATGCCGTTGCGGACTTCGCGGCCGGGGGCCTGCTCGCGGCGTTCGGCATCGTGGCTGCGCTCCAGGGCCGTTCGGCCACGGGTCGCGGTTGCTACGTCGATGTCTCCATGTATGAGGGCTTGCTCGGCCTGCTGCAGACACCCCACGCCTGGACGGTGTCCGGCGCGCCCGATCCGTCATGGGGTGGAGGCATGCTGTCGGGCGCCGTGCCGTTCTACGACTGCTACCAGACGGCAGACGGTCGATGGCTGTCCGTGGCAGCCCTGGAGCCGAAGTTCTACGTCAACCTCTGCGAGGCGATCGGCCACCCGGAGCTTGTTACGGCGCACGCCGACCCCGAACGCTGGCCCGAGGTGCGTCACGCATTCGAGGAGGCCTTCGCCGCGGACACCCTTGCGGGGTGGCTGCGCAGGTTCGCGGACGTCGACACCGCGGTCGCTCCCGTGCGGTCCATTGCCGAGGCGTTCGCCGCAGGGAAGCAGGCGGGCTTCGTCGCCGACGACACCGCTGTCGGTCCGCTGCCGCGCATGGTCGGCTGGGAAACGACGAGAGGCGAGGTGGTGACCCACCCGGGGGCCCACACCCGGGAGGTGCTGGCGGAGGCCGGACTCACCCCAACCGGGATTGACGAGCTGCTCGCCTCTGGTGCAGTGGCAGATTGGGAGGAGAACGCATGAGCGAGGTACAGCTGCGCAAGGAGGACGGCGTGGCGGTGGTCACGCTTGATGCACCGGCGCGTCGTAACGCCTTAACGTTGTCGATGGCCCGCGATCTCGTCGAAGTCCTGGACGAGGCGGACAGAGACCCAGGTGTCGGTGCGGTCGTCGTGCAGGGCAACGGTAGGTCGTTCTGTGCTGGCGCAGACCTTGGGACGCTGGCTGGTGCGGCTAACGATCCGGCCAGTGAGGAGACGTACGCCGCGCTGAGCGACATCTACGCCTCCTTCGTCCGGGTCGGCGCGGTTAAGGTCCCGACCATTGCGGCGGTCCGAGGTGCTGCCGTGGGTGCTGGATTCAACCTTGCCCTGGCCACCGACCTGCGTGTCGTCGGTCGCCAGACCCGGCTGTTCTCCGGGTTCACGGGCCTCGGGATTCATCCAGGGGGCGGTCACATCTCGTTGTTGTCGCGGGTCGCAGGTCGTGAGGCTGCTGCCGCGATGGCGGTGTTCGGCGAGGAGATCAACGGCGAGAGGGCTGTTCAGCTCGGGTTGGCGTGGGATGCGGTCGAGGAGGAGGATGTCGAGGCCCGAGCCATGGAGCTGGCGCACAGAGTTGCTGGCGACCCTGATCTGGGTCGAGCGGTGGTCCGGTCATTCAGGATGGAAACCGCCCCGGCATCCCTCAGCTGGGACGTTGCTGTCCAGGCGGAACGACCAAGCCAGATGTGGTCGATGCGCCGCAAGGCGTAGTGAATCGGCCCGGGCGGAGTGCGGCGCACGCGCGACTGTGCACCGCACACCGCGCCAGCAGAGCGTGCCTGTGGGTCGGGACCGTGCTGTCCTCGTGCCGACTCACCGTGGGGCAGCTTCGGTCGGCGCCCTACTCCGTCACCAAGCGCGGCACCGGGGCCTTCGCCGAGTGGCTGAGCGCGACCCACCGCCACCGCGGCATCGTCGTCCAGGCAATCTGTCTCCAGGGCGTCCAGATGCGGGTGCTCGACGGGTCGGTGCCGCTGCAGTCCCTCCTCAGCCATGACGAGGGCCCCACGCCGGGGGCCGGCGCGGAGGCGGTCTGGCAGGGCAGGGTATCCAGGCCGACGACCTGTTCATCCTGCCCCACCCTCGGGTCCGGGAGTACTACGCATTCCGGGCGTCGCGGCCCCGACGCCTGGCTGGACGGCATGAACAAGATGCAGCGACGCATCGAGGACACGGAGGAGGGTCGGTGAGCGTCCGCGGTGTCCTCGTCGAGTACGGCGGAGTCCTCACGACCCCGACCCGCAGGTCCCGTCGAGGCCTGGACGATGCGCGTGGACATCGATCCGCAGTCGTTCTCCCCGGTGCTCAAGGCCAGGCTGTCCCGGTCGGCACCTGCCGGCCCTGCCGGCACCCCTCTCCACCGCCTCGAGGACGGCGAGCCGACCCTCCCGGACTTCAACGCGAAGTTGAACCCCGAGCTGCGGTCCTTCGAGGGCGGACCGGTCCCAGAGGCAGACCACCTCGGCGGGATCTTCGCGACGATGGATCCGAGCCGCGCAGGATCGAGCTGGTCGAGCGGCTCCGGGCCGGCGGCATACGTCTCGCGATGATCTCCAACAGCTGGGGCACCCACAACCCCGACGAGTTCCTCGCATTCTTCGACGTCGTCTTCATCTCGAGCGAGGTCGGGCTGCGCAAGCCCCAACCCCAGATCTACGAGCTGGCCCTCGAACGGCTCGGCTTCACCGCCGCGGAGGTCGTCCTCGTCGACGACGGCGCGGCAAACATCGAGGCGGTCGAGCGACTCGGCATCACCGGCATTCTGTACCCGCGCCCGGAGGCGACCAAAGAGGCGCTTGCCGGCCTCGTTCCTGCAAACACGACCGATCCCCTCTCAAAGGAGCACATCTCATGACCGACACCCGTACCGCCATCGTCACGGGAGCGGCCCGCGGCATCGGTGCCGCTGTGGCCAAGCGACTCGCCGAGGACGGCTTCGCCGTCGCCGTTCTCGACATCAAGGAAGCCGCATGCGCTGCCACGGTGGACGCGATCACGGCCGACGGTGGTAAGGCGCTCGCCGTCGGGGGGGACGTCTCGGACGAGGCCTCCGTCGCCGCGGCGGTGGAGCGCGTCGCCGGCGAGCTCGGCGCCCCCACGGTGCTCGTCAACAACGCCGGCATCATCCGTGACAACATGCTCTTCAAGATGAGCGTCGACGACTGGGACGCCGTCATGGGCGTCCACCTGCGTGGCGCGTTCCTCATGTCGCGCGCGGCGCAGAAGTTCATGACCGAGGCCACGTGGGGCCGGATCATCAACCTCTCTTCGGCCTCGGCGCTCGGCAACCGCGGCCAGGCCAACTACTCAGCCGCCAAGGCGGGCCTCCAGGGCTTCACCAAGACCCTTGCGATCGAGCTGGGCAAGTTCGGGGTCACGGTCAACGCGATCGCCCCGGGCTTCATCCAGACTGAGATGACCAAGGCCACGGCGGAGCGGATGGGCGTGCCCTTCGAGGACTTCATCGCCTTCCGGGCCAAGGACATCCCCGTCCAGCGCGTCGGCCAGCCCGAGGACATCGCCGCAACGGCGTCGTTCCTCGTACGCGAGGAGGCCGGCTTCGTCTCCGGCCAGGTCATCTACGTCGCCGGCGGGCCGAGGGGCTGAGGAGACCACCGATGCGAGTTTTTACCGGACCCGACGAGCTGGAAGCCGCCGTCGGCGAGCACCTGGGACACAGTGATTGGCACACCGTCACCCAGAAGCAGGTCGACCTCTTCGCAGAGGCGACCGGCGACGACCAGTGGATCCACGTCGACGTCGAGCGAGCCAGGGGTGGCCCGTTCGGCGGCACCATCGCCCACGGCTACCTGACTCTCTCGTTCCTGCCGGGCCTCATCCGGGAGATCTACAAGGTGGAGGGACTTGCCATGGGTCTGAACTACGGCTCGAACAAGGTCCGCTTTCCGACGCCGGTCCCGGTCGGCTCCCGCATCCGGGCAGGAGCCGAGCTGCTCGAGCTCACCCGGGGTCCCGCTGGCGCCCAGTCCGTCGTCCGGGTCACGGTCGAGCTGGAGGGCAGCGACAAGCCCGCCTGCGTGGCGGAGATCATCTCCGTACTCGTGCCATGACCTCCGCACCCGGGCAGGGCCAGGGCGCGCCGGCACCCGGCCCAGCGGCATACGAGGGACAGGACCCGCCGGGCCTGCCGCGGGGCATGCTCACGGACTTCCTCGCGCGGGAGGCCCCCGGGCTGTTCGGCCTACTCAGCAGCCGTGGCCACCGGCTCGCCACCCCCAGCCGAAAATGGCCCACGTATGCGTCAGGATGGCCCGAAATTCTTGGGCATGAACGCATCCTTCCTGACCAGAAACGATGCGGCATCAAACCCGGGACGCTTCAGTCGGCGACACTCGGCACACCCGGGTCTTCCTCCGGGTCAACGCCGTGCCTACTCCGTGGTCTGCCGCCGACGTCGCCGAGGCTCTGGGGCCGGGTGTGCCGGAGTCGTGGTGCCCAAGCTGCAGTCGGTCGCCGAACTGGCGAGGTCACTGGAGGCGACTGGGTTCCCACCACGAGGTGACCGCCGGCGTGGAGACAGCTCCGGTGTCCTGCCGGTCGAAGAAGTGCTCACGGACGGGTCACCGGCCGGCTACTTCAGTGCGGAGGACTTCATCACCGGCATGGCCGGCCGCCGGACGGGCAGCGGCGTCGAAGTGCCCTACGTGCGCGCTCCCGGGCATGGCTGTGCCTCCGGTTCGTGGTGGCGCCTTGGCCGCCAAAAAGCCCGTGTTCTGGCGGTCGGAGTTGATGGCGGTGCGGTGCAGCCTTATCCTTGAGAGATTGCCGCGTAATGATAGTCAGATAAGGGTCTCGTGACGAGCAAAGCGATCGGGATGCCACCACCCGGAGGAGGGGTATTGGAAATCGAGAGGCAGCGCCCCGCGACACTACCCAAGGCTTCGGACGTGCTCGCGGACGAGTTGCGTGCGCGGATCCTCGGAGACGGCATGCAGCCGGGGGAGGTTCTTCCCTCCGAGGCCAAGCTCATGGAGGACTACGGCTTCAGTCGCGGCACCGTTCGCGAGACTCTCCGCCTACTCGAAGCGGACGACCTCATCGTTATCAAACGCGGACCCAAGGGGGGCATCCGGGTACGTCACCCCGACGTCCGTCAGGTCAGCCGTTCGCTCGGACTCCTCTTCTCAGCACAGGGGACGACTCTGGGTGACCTTTTCACGTTCCGCAAGCTCGTCGAACCCGAGGCGGCGGCCGAGGCGGCACGGACCGCGACTGCCGAGCAGAAGAACTGGCTGGCAAGCATCGCGCCGCACCACCAGGGCGTCCAGCCTGGCTTCCACCAGTCGGCCGAGTTCCACGGCGCGATCGGCCGTTGCTCGAACAACGGCGTCTTCGAGGTCATGCTCACTGCACTGCACGACGCGCTGGAGTGGCAGAGCTCTGACGAGAAGCTGAGTCACGACGACATCGAGGCCACGCGGCGTGCCCATGTGAGCATCGCCAAGGCGATCGTGGAAGGCAATGCCGACGTCGCCGCCCGGCGGATGCGCCGTCACCTGGAGCAGTTCGAGCGGGTGCTCGCCGGCCAGGGACGTCTGGACGAGCCCATCGTCCCGCGGGCGCGTTGGCGACGGAAACCGCCGAATCAGTTTTGAGCCTGCTGCTCGTCAGCCAGACGATGCGTCTGACCGGTGGGGCCGGGGGCGCCGGCGGCTGCCTAACGGCACAGATGTGGTGCGGGATACACTCGTCCGGATGCGCGCTTCGGAAGGTCAAGTGACGTGCTCTCCGGTGGAGACGCTGGGTTGCGGAGACGGGAAGCGCGCGGCCAGCATCACATCACCAGGAACGGGTGTGTCAGATGAACGGTGGTTCTGGCATCGATTTCCCGAGGTTCTCCGCGGCCGGCATCCGGTCGGCGAAGGGTGACGGCGAACGCGTTCAACGCGGGCTTCCACCGCGTGACCCATCCTGCCTGTCCGAGGCCCTTGGGGTCCAGCCCAGGAGTGACCAGGTACAGGCACTTGAGCGCGGCCTGCTCAGTCGGGAAGTGCCCCCGCGCCCCGACCGAGCGCCGGTACCTGGCGTCCAGAGACTTGATCGCATTCGTAGAGAAGAGAACTCGCCTGATCTCCACGTCGTGCGCGAGGAACGGGATGAACTCATCCCGCGCCGCCCGCCACAGCTTGGGGATGGCCGGGTAGGGCTTGACCCACTTCTCCTCGAGCTCCTCGAACGCCGCCCAGGCAGCCTCGACCGTGGGCGCCGTATAGATCGCCCGCGGCGTCGAGGCCGAACAGCGGCGTGGACAGTGTTCTCGGCCGGTACCTGCGCCGGGCGATGACGGCGTCGTGCACCGCGGCCCGGACCTGCGGGTACTGTGTGGCGGTCAGGCCCTCGGGGCTGGTCCCGGTGGCCACGCAGATCTTGGCGAGCCACGAGCACATCCGGCCGATCTCCGTGGCGCAGAAGCCACGAGAGGCGGCTTGCTCCTCGAAGAGGCCGGCCTGGCCGGGGTAGGCGTCACGCAGGTACCTGCCCATCGGCAGGAGTCGAGCGCGGCGCATGACAGCGATCCTCTTGAGGCGTTGGCAGAGGCAAGGTGTACGGGGTACACGATCTGTTGTCACCGAACGTGGAGATGACTTCGTCGAAGACGAGCTTCTGCATCGAGCACGCAGAGCTTCAGCACAACTGTCCCAGTCCAAGCGGCCGGCCCGCGTGGGCACACGAGTGCCCAGCTGGCGCTGGCAGGCCTCCAGCGACCCAGGACCCCGCCCCCTGCCTGCAACGCGAGGTCGCCGCCGTGAGGCGGATGGCCGGGTGAGGAGGCGCGCCGTCGCCGTGCGGCCATCATGGGCCTTGATGCAAAGTAAATGATGAATAACTATTGACTCGCCGGACAGGGACGTCCATCCTTGGGAAACAATGCCCATGCGAGAGGATCAGCGAGACTCCGGTTCCATCCGCACTGAACAGAAATTCACCCACAGTCTGGAGTCTGATGTGACGAGTGAACACGTTCCCCGTCAACAGGTTTTCGACGGTGGCGCGCGGGCGCGCGCCCAGTGAGGTGAGGTCCAATGGCTAGCACTGTGGTGGTGGCTGGTGTCGGCATGATTCCGTTCACCAAGCCCGGGAAGAGTGACAACTACGACGTCATGGGCGCGGAGGCAACGCGCCGTGCGCTGGCTGACGCGGGTATCGGTTACGACGCGATTCAGCAGGCCTTCGTCGGCTACGTGTTCGGCGGGTCTACTTCCGGACAGAAGGCGCTGTACCGCGTCGGCCAGACGGGTATCCCGGTTGTCAACGTCAACAACAACTGCTCGACGGGCTCCTCGGCCCTTTTCATGGCCCGCCAGGCGGTCGAGGGAGGGGTGGTGGATGTCGCGCTGGCTCTGGGGTTCGAACAGATGATGCCCGGCGCGATCCAACTAGGGTTTGAGGACCGTCCCGGTCCGTTGGAAGAGTTCGCGGTCGTGCGTAACGGGGTGATGGGTGCCCCGGCCGCGTCCGTCCCGGAGGCCGCGACGTACTTCGGTGCGGCGGGGCAGCAATACGTGGACGAGACGGGGATGGACCCTTCGGTGTTCGCTTATATCACGGTCAAGTCGCGCAAGCACGCGGCCAACAACCCATACTCGGTGTTCCGGACGCCACTGTCCTTGGAGGAGGTCATGGCCTCTGCGCACATCTATGGCCCGCTGACCCGGTTCCAGTGCTGCCCGCCCACCTGTGGTGCGGCCGCGGCAGTGGTGATGTCGAAGGAGTACGCCGACCGTCACGGTCTGCGCTCCGATGTCGTGATCGCGGCCCAGGCCATGACGACGGACTTCCCGTCCACGTTCGAGGGCGACATGAAGCGCCTCGTCGGTTACGACATGGCCAAGGAGGCCGCTCGTCAGGTCTACGAGAAGAGCGGCATCGGCCCCGAGGACATCCGCGTGGTCGAGTTGCACGACTGCTTCACCACCAACGAATTGCTCACCTACGAAGCGCTCGGGCTGACACCCGAAGGCACAGCGGAGAAGTTCATCGTCGACGGCGACAACACGTACGGGGGCCGGGTGGTCACCAATCCCTCGGGCGGGCTGATCTCCAAGGGACACCCGCTTGGTGCGACGGGGTTGGCGCAGTGTGCGGAGCTGGTGTGGCAGTTGCGCGGTCAGGCCGAGGACCGACAGGTCGAGGGCGCGGTCAATGCCGCGCTGCAGCACAACCTTGGTCTGGGTGGCGCGTGTGTGGTCACCATGTACGAGAAGGTCGGGTCCTGACATGGGGTTGAGCAAGGACCTGATAGGCAGGACCCGCGCGGGTGTGACGCTTGTGATCACGCGGAGCAGGCTGGGGTTGTTCGCCATGCCTACCGGCCAGCAGGACCCGGTGTTCATCGACGTCGAGGCGGCCAAGCAGGCCGGGCATCGGGACCTCCCGGTCCCCCGACCGTCCTGTTCGGCGTCGACCTGGAGAGGCCCGACACCTTCGCCTACCTCACGGAGCTGGCTGTGGACCTGAGGACGATCAGACGGCACGGTGACGCTCGTCGGGGAAGCGGTCGTCGCGCTCGACTGAAGGCTCGACCACCCCTACCCAACAAGAAAGTAAGGATCGGTATGGGAAAGCTTGAAGGCAAGTCGGCCCTCGTGACGGGCGCCGGCCACGGCATCGGCCGCTCGGTTGCACTCAAGCTGGCCGAGAAGGGTGCCCGTGTCGTGGTCAACGACCTGGACGCGGACCCGGTCAGCGCGGTCGTGAAGGAGATCATGGACCGCGGTGGCCAGGCGGTCGCGGTGCCGGGCAGTGTCACCGCTGACGGCTTCGCCGAGCGCTTCGTGCAGGCCGCGGTGGACAACTTCGGTGGTATCGACATCATCATCAACAATGCCGGCTACACCTGGGACNNTCCAGAAGATGACCGACGAACAGTGGCACGCGATCGTTGACCTGCACCTCAAGGCACCGTTCGACATCCTTCGTGCCGCCCAACCGGTGATCGGCGCAACGGTGAAGAAGGAGAAGGCCAAGGGCCGGGTCGTTCACCCCGAGGTTGTCAACATCTCCTCCGTCGCCGGAGTCTTCGGTAATCCGGGCCAGGCGGACTACTCCGCGGCCAAGGCCGGTGTCGTCGGTCTGGCGAAGACGTTGGCCAAGGAATGGGACCGCTACAACGTCAACGTCAATGTCGTAGCGTTCGGGTTCATCTCCACCCGCCTCACCGAGGTCAGTGCTGACGTCGGCTCCCCAATCAGCGTCGAAGCACGCGAACTCAAGGTGGGCGTGGCGGGTCGCCGCCCCCGTGACCGCAAGCACCAAATCCTCAACGCTGCTCGTGAGCTGTTCGTCGAGCAGGGCTTCCCCAACGTGACGATGGCCCAGATCGCCGAACAGGTCGGAATCACGGCCGGCGCGCTGTACCGCCATTTCACCAACAAGGCGGTGCTGCTGGAGGCGATCTTCGCGGACAGTTTCGACTGGATCGAGGAGCCGCTGCCGGATCTTGACCTCGCGGAAGCCGTCGACGTCCTGCTCGCAAGGCTGATCGACAAGCCGTACATTTCCGACCTGTGGTCCCGGGAGATCCGGTATCTGCCGCCGGAGCGTCGTGGACAGCTGCGACGTCAGATGCGGGCTTGGAACGGGTCGCTGATCCCCGGCCTGCGCCTGGAGCGGCCGGACGTTGACGAGGCTCAGGCGGAGCTGCTGGCCTGGGCCTTCGCGTCCGTGATGTCCGGCGTTGGCCGGCGCGCCATGCAAGTGCCGATGACGACCCGCCTTGAGGTGATCCACGCGGCGCTGCTGGCGCTGACCCAGACTGAGCTGCTGCCCGTAGGTCGTCCGGTCCTTGGTGGGCGGCAGCGCTTGGCGCCTGCCTCCGTGCGGGAGCGCCTGCTGCTAGCGGCTGTCGAACTGTTCGGCGAACGTGGGTACCGGGACACGTCGATGGCTGGCATCGGCGCCTTGGCGAACGTCACGGGGCCCAACCTCTACAGCTATTTCGAGAACAAGGCAGGCGTGCTCCGTGCCGTACTCGAGCGTGGCACCCACGCCCTTTGGTTGGGTCTCGGGGAGGCGCTCCGATCTGCGAACACGCCCACCGAAGCGCTGCGCGAACTGGCTCGCTCCTACATCGAGGTGTCCGGGTCTTGGGCCTCCACGTTGGAGGACCCCATGAGCGGGACCGGCCTGGATGAGTTCAAGACCGTGCAGCGCGAGTACGTTCGAGAGTGGGTCGCACTGCTGCAGCAGATTCTTCCCGACTTGGGCCAGCAGCATGCCAGGGCTCGTGTCCAACTTGGGCTGTTTCTCATTGCCGACCTCCAGGTCAATCCACGGCTTGCTCGGGCGGAGTCATTCCGCGACAACCTCGTTCGGCTGGTCATGGCTCTCCTGTTGGGCGGTCGAATCACCCGGTTGGTCACGGTTGGATCGGTCGATCCTTCCGGTGAGACAAAGAAGGTGCGCGATGGCCGAGGCTGAACACGACGGGATCGCTGCGCTGCTCTCCCTCCGCGAGGCTCCGGGTCCTCCGGAGCTGGCGAAGGCCTACGACGCC
This sequence comes from Demequinaceae bacterium UBA4004, assembly GCA_002384765.1. The sequence goes on along the minus strand of DGBM01000265.1, from coordinate 7,221 downwards.
TTGATCGGCGGCGTCCGCGAGTTTCTTGATGCGCTCGCGGGAGCACGGATAAGCCCTGCGGACAGCGCGCAACTGCTCGCGAGCGTTGAGGGCTGGTCCGCGGCCCTGCGTGACATGCAGGTGGGGGAGCGCGAGAGGATCTGGGGCCGCTGGTCCGATACGCCGGGTCGGGGACAGGCCTTGGTGCCGCGCGTGTACGACGCGTCGCTAGACGGGTTGGACTACACCGCCCGCGTCCTCTTTGGCAGGTACCACGTCGGTGAAAACATGGCGGTCCATGGTGGGGCGGTCAGTCTGCTGTTCGACGATGTCCTCGGTCACCTTGGGTTCGCCGCCGGGCTGCCACCGAGCCGAACGGCGTTCCTGAAGACCAACTATCGTTCGGTCACGCCCGTCGGGGAGGAGCTGGTTGTGCGGTGCCGCCTCGACCGTGTCGAGGGTCGCAAGCGGTTCCTCTCCGGGGAGCTGCTCCACGGAGATCGGCTGTGCGCGGAGGCGGAGGGCCTCTGGGTTGAACTGAGGCCCGGCCAGCAGTAGCAGGGTGGCCAGCTCACCTGCTCGCGTGGCGCCGGCGGAGGGATCAGTGGCTCACGTCCACAAGGAGGTGCGGCGGCGTGCCCGACGCGTCCGTGTCGTCGGCGAACTCGTTGAAGATGCGGTCGACAAGCGGCTGCAGGAAGAGGCGCCCGAGTTGGCGCACCATGATGGTTACGACCTGCTCGCCGACGGTGTGCTTGGTCGAGGCGACGCCGGCCGCCCGGAGGTCGTGGACTTGCTGTGCGGAAAGCTGGCTGAGCCGGCTCACCACGTCCCCCCGTGCCGCGCTGCCGTCAAGCAGGGCTCGTCGCAGGTAGCCGACGATCGCCGGGTTAGCCGCGAGCATGTCGGCGACAGCCTGGTCCCGCGCGGCGGTGATCTCGTCGAGGGGCTGACTGCCCAAGGGGACGGACGCGATGGTCTCGGCGAAGTGCTCGACGATCGCGAGGTCGACGGCTTCGCGCAGCGCTTCCTTCGTGCCGTAGTGGTGGACGATCAGCCCGGCCGTCACGCCCGCCGCTGCTGCGACAGCGCGCAAGGGGGTCGCGTCGACTCCCTGCTCGGCGAAGAGGTCGAGCGCGGCGTTGCGGATTCGCGCCTTGGCCGTGAGGTCCTCGGCGCGTGGCCCTGCTCCGGGCCCGTGTCGCGCCATGTCCACCTGGTTCCTGTTCGCCGTCCGCTGTTCGATCTCATCGATCCTACCTATTGCACGATCGTATCAGTTGCTGTACAACTGTACAGACATCCATCATCGTTGAGGAGCACACGTGTCCAGGACACCGGCCGCAGCCGCACTCGCGGGGGTAAGGGTCGTTTCCTTGGCCGTGAACCTCCCCGGGCCCCTGGCGGCCTCCCGGCTTGCCTCGATGGGGGCGTCGGTGACCAAGGTCGAGCCACCATCGGGGGATCCGCTCCAAGGCGTGGCACCCAGCTGGTACGACGAGCTCGTGACCGGCCAGGAGGTCGTCATGCTCGACCTGAAGGAGCCAGCCGGCCGAGCAGCGCTGCAGGACCGGCTTGCGGACGCCGACGTGCTGCTGACCGCGATGCGACCCTCGGCCCTGGCGCGGCTCGAGCTGGTGGACAGCCTCGAACGTCACGGTCTCGTCCTGGTCGAGATCGTCGGGTACGACGGGGAGCGCGCCGACGAGGCAGGTCACGACCTGACCTACCAGGCCGCCCGAGGCACGCTCGCGCCGCCCACGATGCCGCTCGTGCCGCTGGTTGACGTGCTCGGAGCCGAGCGGGCGGTGGCGGCGACGCTTGCCGGGCTGCGGCGGGGGACCTTCGAGCCAGGGGCGATTCGCGAGCGGGTGGTGCTCGACGACGTGGCCATCGATGCGTCAGCAGCCGTGCGTCACGGCCTGACGGGTCCCGGTGACGTTCTCGGTGGGGGCCTGCCCACCTACGGGATCTACGCGACCAGCGACGGGCACGTCGCCGTCGGGGCGATCGAGCCGCACTTCGCCCGACGCCTCGCAGACGCCGTCGGCGTGACCCGTGAGGACCTCGTCGCCCGCTTCGCCACCGAGACCAGCGCCCACTGGCAGTCCTTGGGCCGATCGCTCGACATTCCCATCGTTGCCCTACGGGACCCTCGTGCCGTCGCCGGCACCAGAGCGTCGGCCCTGTCCCACCACCTCGCCTGACCCTGCACCCCTGGAGTTCGTCATGCCAAGCCGCGTCCGCACCAAGCCTCAGTTCGAGGCGGCGTGGGGCTGCCCCGACGCGCACCGCCGGGCTCCGAGGTCCATGTCGCGAACCCCTCCACCCCCCGAGTTCCAGCACGCCCTGAACACTTTCCGTACCCGCCACCAAGGAGCCCAACCATGACCCGTGAAGCAGTCATCGTCGACGCCGTCCGCACACCGGTCGGCAAGCGCGGCGGCCAGCTGCGCAACTGGCACCCTGTCGACCTGCTCGCGCAGACCCTGTCCCACCTCACCGAGCGCACCGGCCTCGACCCGGACCGCATCTCCGACGTCATCGTCGGTTGCGCCCTCCAGCGCGGCGAGCAGACCGGCAACGTCGCCCGCAACGCCCTGCTCGGTGCGGGCCTGCCCATCGCCCTGCCTGGCACGACCTTGGACCGGCAGTGCGGGTCCGGACAGCAGGCGGTCCACTTCGCCGCTCAGGCGATCAAGTCAGGCGAGTACGACTTCGCCATCGGCGCCGGCGTCGAGTCGATGAGCCGGGTCGACCTCGGCCCGCTCTTCGCTCCCGGCGGTGGCCAGGGCGACTGGTACGGCGAGCGGGCCCTGGCCCGGTTCGAGGGCAACCTGCCCGCCCAAGGGCCATCGGTCGAGCTCGTTGCCGCCAAGTGGGGCTTCACCCGCGAGCAGCTCGATGCCTTCAGCATCCAGAGCCACCGCCGCGCCGCCGCCGCGACCGATGCCGGGCACTTCGCCTCCGCGCTCGTGCCCCTCGACGGCACCGACAAGGACGGTTCGGTCGCGCCGATGGCCCGGGACGAGGGCATCCGGCCCGACATCGACCCCGCGCGGGTCGCCGCGCTCCAGCCGGTGTTCTCCCCGGACGGCGTCATCACGGCCGGCAACGCCTCGCAGATGAGCGACGGCGCCGCCGCGCTCCTCGTCGCCGACCGCGCCGCCGCCGAGGCGGCCGGGCTGCGGCCCCGGGCCAGGATCGTGTCCATGGCCGTCGCCGCGGACGACCCGGTGCTCCAGTTCACCGCCATCGTCCCGGCCACCCAGAAGGCACTCGACCAGGCCGGCCTGACCATCGGCGACATCGACCTCGTCGAGGTCAACGAGGCCTTCTCTCCGGTCCCGCTGCTGTGGCGGCAGGAGTTCGGCTACCCCGAGGACCAGCTCAACGTCAACGGCGGATCCATCGCCATCGGCCACCCGCTCGGCTCGACCGGCGCCCGGCTGCTGACCCAGCTCGTGGGCGAGCTCGAGCGTCGCCAGGCCCGATACGGCCTACTCACCATCTGCGAGGGCGGCGGCATGGCCAACGCCACCATCATCGAGCGCATCGCCTGAAGGATCCACGTCATGCAGATCAGCAATCGCACGTTCCTCGTCACCGGCGGCGCATCCGGGCTCGGTGGCGCGACCACCGCCGCCCTGCTCGAGCGAGGTGCCCACGTCGTCGTCGCAGACCGCGCCGGGACAGCGCCGGCCGGCGCAGTCTTCGTCGAGACCGACGTCACCGACACCGGCGCAGTGGCCCACGCCGTCGAGGTCGCCACCCAGCAGCCGGGACCCCTGTCCGGGGTGGTCAACTGCGCGGGGATCGGCGTCGCCCAGAAGGTGCTCGGCAAGTCGGGACCGCACCCACTGGAGGACTTCATGAAGGTCCTCGAGGTCAACCTCGGCGGCACCTTCAACGTGATCCGGCTCGCCGCCGCTGCGATGAGCGACGCCGAGCCTGGCCCCAGCGGCGAGCGTGGCGTCATCATCAACACCGCCTCGGCCGCCGCCTTCGACGGCCAGATCGGNNCGGCATGACCCTGCCGATCGCCCGCGAGCTCGCCCGATACGGGATCCGGGTGGCAACGATCGCACCGGGACTGTTCCTCACCCCGATGATGGGCGAGCTGCCCGAGGCCGCCCGGGAGTCGCTGGGCCAGCAGGTGCCCTTCCCCGCACGCCTCGGCGACCCGTCCGAGTACGCCGCCCTGGCCATCCACATCATCGAAAACCAAATGGTCAACGGCGAGGTGATCCGTCTCGACGGAGCCCTGCGCATGGCCGCCCGCTGAGTCAGGAGAGACCGACATGCCTTCCACCTTCACCACCCGCCCCATCGTCACCGGCTACCCATCGACCATGGGGGACGACGTCCAGCTCAACACGACCACGCTCATCCGGCACGCCGCCCGCACGAATCCCGAGCGGGAGATCGTCTACCGCACCCCGAAAGGGGAATGGGACCGCTATACGTACGCGGCGGCATACGAGCGCGTCATCCGGGGCGCCAACGCGCTGCGCGCGCTCGGCGTCGAGCCCGCGGACCGGGTCGGCATCCTCGACTGGAACAGCCGCCGCCACTACGAGCTCTACTGGGCCATCCCGGGCCTTGCCGCCGTGATGGTCCAGCTCAACCTCCGCCTGGGCCCAGAGGATCTGTCCTTCGTCATCGACGACAGCGGCACGTCGGTCATCTGCGTCGACGAGACGCTCCTGCCGGTCGCCGAGGCCGTCGCCCCACTGCTGCCCGGAGTGCGCGCCTGGGTCGTCATGACCGACAAGCCGCTCTCGCAGCTCGAGACCAGCCTGCCCAACGTGCACCACTACGAGGACCTCGTCGCCGCGGCCAGCCCGCACATCGCCTGGCCCGAGGTCGAGGAGCGCTCCGCATACAGCGCGTGCTACACGACCGGCACGACCGGCCGGCCCAAGGGCGTCTACTACTCCCACCGGGCGATCTACCTGCACTCGTGCGCCATCGCCACGAACATCGGGATGGTCCTCGACGACTGCACCATGCTCATCACCCCAATGTTCCACGGCCAGGCGTGGGGCCTGCCCCAGGCAGCGACCCTGATGGCCAACAAGATCGTCCTACCCGGCCGCTACGCGGCCGAGGACACCAAACCGCTGACCGATGCGATCATCGCCGAGGGCGTCACCGTCGCCAACGGCGCACCCGCGATCTTCCTGCCGATGCTCCGGTACATCGAGACCCTCGACGAGAAACCAGACCTGTCCCGCCTGCGGATGATGTCCGGCGCCACCGAGCCGCCGCTGACCATGATGCGTGGCTTCCACGACCTGACCGGCGCCGAGGTCGTCCACGCCTACGGCGCGACCGAGACCACGCCGCTCGTGACGATGAACCGCTACAAGCCGAGCGTGCGCGAACGCCTGGGCGAGGACGAGCTCTTCGAGCTCAAGCGCAAGCAGGGGCTGCCCGTCACCGGCGTCGACATCCGGCTCATCGACGGCATCGGCAACGACGTCTCCTGGGACGGCGTCACCCAGGGCGAGATCTGCGTGCGGGGCCCCTGGATCACCACGACCTACCACAACATGGACGAGGACGACCGGGCCGGCCGGTTCCACGACGGCTACTGGCGCAGCGGTGACGTCGGCACCATCGACGCGGATGGCTACCTGAAGGTGACCGACCGCGTCAAGGACGTCATCAAGAGCGGCGGCGAGTGGATCTCGTCGATCGACATGGAGAACTTGCTCCTCAGCCACCCGGCCATCGCCGAGGCCGCGGTCGTCGGACTGGCACACCCGAAGTGGCAGGAGCGGCCCTTCGTGCTCATCGTCCCCAAGCCGGGCCAGGAGATCACCCTCGAGCAGGTCCACGGCCACCTGTCCAGCGCGTTCGCCTCATGGCAGCTGCCCGACGCGATCGAGATCGTCTCCGAGATCCCCCGCACGAGCGTCGGCAAGTTCGACAAGAAGCGGATCCGCGCGGCATACGCCGGCGCCTACGGAGGCGAGCAGGTCGATGCCTGAGCAGCTCGTCGCCGCCGAGACCCATGGCACGACCCTGGTCCTCACCCTTGACCGACCAGGCGCCCTCAACGCGTTGAGCCGCGCGCTCGTCGACCAGCTCGCCGACCGACTCGAGGAGGCCGCCGCCGACGCCGTCCGCGCCGTCGTCCTGACGGGGTCCGAGAAGGCCTTCTGTGCCGGCGCGGACATCGGCGAGATCCCGACCATGGTCGGCGCCTCCCCGCTCGACCCGCTCCCGTTCGACCGGCTCTTCGAGACCATGGCCCGCCTGCCCGTCCCGACGATCGCCGCGGTCCGCGGGATCGCCTTCGGCGGCGGCTGCGAGCTCGTCCTCGCCTGCGACACCGCCATCGCAGGCCGCTCGGCCCGCTTCGCCGTCCCCGAGGTCAAGCTTGGGGTGATCCCCGGCGCCGGGGGCACCCAGCGGCTCGTCCATGCCATCGGCAAGGCCAAGGCCATGCGGATGCTCCTGACCGGCGCGCCCGTCGACGCCGAATGGGCTTACACCGCCGGCCTGGTCGCTGACCTTGTCGACGACGGGCAGGTGCTCGACCGCGCCTTAGAGCTCGCCACGCAGATCGCAGGCAACGCCCCACGAGCCGTGGCGTATGCCGCCGACTCGGCACGCCGGGTGAACGACCTGCCGCTTCACCAAGGGCTCGCCCACGAGCGGCGCAACTTCCTCCTGGCGCTCGGCACTGCCGACGCCAGCGAAGGAATCGACGCCTTCGCCGACCGACGCACACCGGCCTTCACCGGCAGATAGGGACGACTCAGATGATCCTGGACAACTACCGGTCACCTTGGCTGACCGAGGACCTCGAGGACCTGCGCCAGCTGGCCCGCACCTTCCTCGACAAGGAGGTCGTGCCGAACCAGGCCCGGTGGGCCGATCAGCACATGGTCGACCGCGACTTCTGGCGCGCCGCCGGGCAGGCCGGTCTGCTGTGCATCAGCATCCCCGAGGAGTACGGCGGCGGCGGAGGCACCTTCGCACACGAAGCGGTCATCGCGGCCGAGCAGGCGCGCGTCGCCGACGACGCGTGGGCCAACGGCGTGCACAGCACCATCGTCGCCCACTACATCAACGCCTTCGGCACGCAGGAGCAGAAACAGCGCTGGCTGCCGGGGATGGCCTCCGGTGACCTCGTCGCGGCCATCGCGATGACCGAACCGACCACCGGATCGGACCTGCAACGGGTCCGCACACGCGCCGTACGCCACGGCGACGACTACGTCATCAACG